>NZ_JAKKFE010000071.1:0-247742 GCF_022230935.1 Micromonospora hortensis | reverse complement strand
CGTTGACGGGGCCGACCGGGCCGCGCCCGGCGCGGCCGCACCTGACCAGCCCGACGCCGGCCCGGCCGCGTCGGGTGGCGAGCCGATCGCGGACCCGCCGGGCCGCGAGGGCCGGAGCGACCACGACGGGGGTACGGCCTGATGCCGCTCTGGGTGGAGTTGGTGATCCGGATCGGCGGCGTGTTGGTCGCGTTCCTCACCCTGCCGTTGCTTGTCGGCCAGGCCGAGCACAAGGTGATGGCGCACATGCAGGGCCGGCTCGGCCCGATGTACGCGGGCGGCTTCCACGGCTGGGCGCAGCTCGTGGCCGACGGGGTCAAGTTCGTGCAGAAGGAGGACATCACCCCGCGCGAGGCGGACCGGGCGGTGTTCCGGTTGGCGCCGGCGGTGGCCCTGGTGCCCTACCTGCTGGTGTTGCTCGTCATTCCGCTCGGTCCGAACGACCTGGTCGGGCAACCGTTGGACATCGGCCTCTTCTTCGTGCTGGCAGTGGTCGGCGTCGGGGTGGTGGCGGTGCTGATGTCGGCGTGGGCGTCGGCCAACAAGTACAGCCTGCTGGGCGGGTTGCGCGGGGCGGCCCAGTTGCTCGGTTACGAACTGCCGCTGGTGCTGGCCGCCGCGTCAGTGGCGATGGCGGCCGGCACGCTCAGCCTGTCGGGCATCGTCGAGGCGTGGCAGCCGTGGTGGCTGCTCTGGCAGGCACCCGCGATGATCATCTTCTTCGTCGCCGGGTTGGCCGAGATCCGTCGGCCACCGTTCGACATGCCGGTGGCCGACTCGGAGCTGGTCTTCGGCTACATGACCGAGTACACCGGTCTGCGGTTCGCGTTCTTCCTGCTCGCCGAGTACGTCGGCATCGTGGTGATCGCCGCGCTGACCACTGTGCTGTTCCTGGGGGGTTGGCAGGGCCCGTTCGCCGACGACCAGCTGGGCTGGCTCTGGACACTGCTCAAGATCTTCGCGGTGTCCTTCGTGATCATCTGGCTCCGGGTTTCCTACCCCCGGCTACGCGAGGATCAACTCCAACGCCTCTGCTGGCTGGTCCTCGTGCCCGCGTCCCTGGCCCAACTGGTCCTCACCGCGGCAGTCCGCATAGCCCTGTAGACCCCCACCCGTCCGCGTCGATCTTGCACTTTCTGTCCCGGCAAACGTGAACAAATGGTGCATTTGGGCGTCAGAAAGTGCAAGATCGACGCGTGCAAGGGGCTTTAGCGCAGCGGGGTGTGGGCGGGGTCGACGGGCTCGGCGGGGGGTGGGGGCGGGGTGCCGTCGCCGAACGGGCGGCCGCCGAGCGCTTCCCTGCCGTGTGGGGTGAGCCAGTTGGACAGGTCGGGGCCGAGCGGAACGATCCCGGTCGGGTTGATGTCGCGGTGCACCTCGTAGTAGTGCCGCTTGATGTGGTCGAAGTCGATGGTGTCGCCGAAGCCGGGAGTCTGGAACAGGTCCCGGGCGTACGCCCACAGCACCGGCATCTCGCTCAGCTTCTGCCTGTTGCACTTGAAGTGGCCGTGGTAGACCGGATCGAAGCGGACCAGCGTGGTGAACAGCCGCACGTCGGCCTCGGTGATGGTGTCGCCCACCAGGTAGCGCTGGTCGGTCAACCGCTCGGTGAGCCAGTCCAGCCGGTCGAAGAGCTGGTGGTACGCCTTGTCGTACGCCTCCTGGTTGCCCGCGAACCCGCACCGGTAGACGCCGTTGTTCACGTCCCGGAACACCACTGCGTTCACCTCGTCGATCTGCTCCCGCAGGTGCTCGGGGTAGAGCTGCGGGGCGCCCTCGCGGTGGTACGCCCTCCACTGCGTCGACAGGTCCAGGCTCATCTGCGCGTAGTCGTTGGTCACCACCTGCCCGGTCGGCACGTCCACGATCGCCGGAACGGTGATGCCGCGCTCGTAGCCGGGGAAGCGCTTGAAGTACGCCTCCTGGATGCGCTCGATGCCGAGCACCGGGTCCCGGCCGTCCGGGTCGAGATCGAAGGTCCAGCTCCGGGCGTCGTGGGTCGGGCCGGCCACCGCCATCGAGATGGCGTCCTCCAGACCGAGCAACCGCCGCACGATGATCAGCCGGTTGGCCCACGGGCAGGCCCGGCTGACCGCCAGCCGGTACCGGCCCGGCTCCACCGGATAGCCGTCGCGCCCGTCCTCGGTGATCCGGGTGGCGATGTACCGCTGGTCGCGGGTGAACTCGCCGCCCGGCTCGACGTACTTGCCGCCTTTTTCCTCGCCCACGTCGCCCTCCCGGTCTGGTCAGTGTCTCTACCCAATCCTCGCGGATCTACGGCGCACAGTGGTCCCGGATACCCTGCCGGCATGACGGATGTGGAGGTGGCGGCCCGGCGTTTCATCGCCGATGTGTGGAATGCCCGCCAGGAGGAGTCGGCGTACGAGCTGGTCGCCGAGGAGTGCCCGGGGCTGGGCGGCACCGGGCCGGAGGCGACGTTGGCCTGGCATCGCGAGCGCCGGGCGGCCTTTCCGGACCTCCGCTACAAGATCGTCGACGTGGTCGCGGCGGGCGAGCGGGTGGCAGTGCACTGGCGGGCCGCCGGCACCCACGCCGGGCAGTTCGGGCCGGTGCCGCCGACCGGGCAGGTGGTCAGCTACTCGGGGGCGACGTTCCTGCGTTTCGACGCGGCGGGCCGAATCGTCGAGGTGTGGAGCTGCAACGAGCTGTTCCAGTTGCTGCAACAACTCGGCGTCGAGATGCTCCCACCGGCCGTCGTCAGCGGACCCGGGGCGTGATCCGGCTGATCGGCAGGTGACCGTGCTTCTCGGGTAAGCCCCTGGGGTCGTCGACCTGTGGGTGGTGGTCGCGCGCGCCGTGGCCACAGGGCAGGATGGTCGACATGAGCGACCCCAGCGAGCGCGATGACACCGGCGGACGCGGCCTTCCCGGCGCGGGCCTGGTGAAGGGGCTGGCGGTCACCCTCAAGACGATGACCAGCCGTTCGACCACCCAGCAGTACCCGGACACGGCTCCTGACCTGCCGCCGCGCTCGCGCGGCGTGATCGCCCTGTCCGAGGAGAACTGCACGGTCTGCATGCTCTGCGCCCGGGAGTGTCCGGACTGGTGCATCTACATCGACTCGCACAAGGAGGAGGTGGTGGTGCCCGGCGCCGCCCGCCCCCGCCAGCGCAACGTGCTCGACAAGTTCGACATCGACTTCTCGCTCTGCATGTACTGCGGCATCTGCATCGAGGTCTGCCCGTTCGACGCGCTCTACTGGTCGCCGGAGTTCGAGTACGCCGAGTACGACATCAAGGACCTGCTGCACGACAAGGACCACCTCGGTCAGTGGATGGCCACCGTTCCGCCGCCGCCCGCGCACGACCCGAACGGCGAGCCGGCCAAGGAGGAGACTTCCGCCGCGCGCAAGGCGGCCGCCGCACGTCCGGCTCCGCCAGCGGTACGCCCCGACGCCGACCAGGACCCGGCGTCGTGAGCGCCCGAGCCGGAAGGGTGCACCGGTGACCGGGGCGGATGTGCTGCTGCTCGCCCTCGGCGCGGTGGCGGTCGGCGCCGGCGTGCTGGTGGTGACCACCAAACACCTGGTCCGGGCCGGGCTCTACCTGGTGGTGTGCCTGGGCGCGCTGGCCGGTGACTTCCTGGTGCTCAGCGCCGAGCTGGTGGCCTGGGTGCAGGTGCTGATCTACGTGGGCGCGGTGGTGGTCCTGCTGCTGTTCGCGGTGATGCTGACCCGGGCCCCGATCGGCGCCTCCGACGACCTGGACCGGCCCGGGTGGCCGGCCGCGCTGATCGGTGGCGGCGCCGGGCTGGGGCTGGCCGCCCTGCTTGTCGATGCGTACCGCTGGAGCACCGTCAGGCTGCCCGCCGCCGGCACGGCCGAGCGGCTGGGTGAGCAGATCTTCCAATCCTGGGTGCTGCCGTTCGAGGTGCTCTCGGTGCTGCTGCTCTCCGCGCTGGTGGGCGCGATCGTGCTGTCCCGGCCGGACATCGGCAGAGCCGCCCCGCACCGCGACGGCACGGCAGACGACCTGGCCGGCAGCGAGCCCGGGGGGCGCCGGTGAGGCCGGTCATCCCGTACGTCACCGCCGCGCTGCTGTTCGGCCTCGGCGTGTACGGCGTACTGCGCCGCCGCAACGCGGTGCTGGTGCTGATGTCGGTCGAGTTGATGCTCAACGCGGTCAACCTGATCCTCGTCACCGCCGACACGACCGCCCGCGCCGTGCTCCCGCACTCGGGGCAGGTCTTCGCGCTGTTCGTCATCGTCCTCGCCGCCGCCGAGATCGGGGTGGGGCTGGCGATCGTCCTCCAGCTCTACCGGCTGCGGGCGACAGTCGCGGTGGACGACGTTCCGCTGACCGAGTCGCCGGATCCCGTCGGTGGGCGCGAGCCGGCCATCGCAGACTCGGAGGCGGGCCGGTGACCGGGCTGCTCGGGGCGCTGATGCCCGCCGTACCGCTGGTCGCCGGGTTGCTCGGTCTGCTGCTGCCACCGGCCCCTCGGCGCGACAGCGCGACCGGCGGCGACCGGGCCCGGACGGTCGCCGTGACGCTCGGCGTCACCGGTGCGGCCGGGGCGCTGGCGCTGGCCGTCGCGCTGCTGCTCACTGTCGACGGGCCGACCGAGACGTCGGCCACCTGGGTGGACTTCGGCGGGCTGGCGGTGACCCTCGGCGTACGCCTGGACGGCGCCGTCGCACTGGTCGCGGTGGCGGTCACCACTGTCGCCCTGGCCGTGCAGGTCTACTCGATCGGCTACCTGCGGCGCGGTCCGCACGACGACGTCGACGTGGACCACCGTTACCCGCCCTACGCCGCCCAGATCAGCCTCTTCACCGGTGCCATGCTGCTGGTGGTGGTCGCCGGTGACCTGATCATGCTGTTGGTCGGCTGGGAGGTGATGGGCCTCTGCTCGTACCTCCTGATCGCCCACGACCGCCGACTGGCCGGCGCCCCCGCCGCCGCCATGAAGGCGTTCCTGGTGACCCGGGTCGGTGACGTCGGGTTCCTGCTCGGCATCGCGCTGCTGGGCGTGTCGACGGGCAGCTTCCGGATCGCCGACGTGCTCGCCCACGACCACTCCGGCGCCACGTTGACCGCTGCGGGCCTGCTGCTGCTCGCCGGAGTGGCCGGCAAGAGCGCGCAGTTCCCTCTGCACACCTGGCTGCCGGACGCGATGGCCGGTCCGACCCCGATCTCCGCGCTGATCCACGCCGCGACGATGGTCGCCGCCGGGGTGTACGCGGTGGCCCGCCTCTACCCGCTGTTCACTGCCGCGCCGGTGACGCTGACGGTGCTGGGGGTGCTCGGCGCGATCACGCTGCTGCTCGGCGCGCTCGCCGCCACCGCCCAGGACGACATCAAACGCGTGCTGGCCTGGTCGACAGTGTCCCAGCTGGGTTACATGACAGGCGCGCTGGCTGTCGGTTCACCGTCGGCCGCACTGTTCCACCTGCTCACCCACGCCGCCTTCAAGGCGCTGCTGTTCCTCGCCGCCGGTGCGGTGATCCACGCCGTCGGCACCACCCTGATGTCGGAGATGGGCGGGCTGCGGCGCAGCATGCCTGTGACGTTCTGGTGCACTGTGGTGGGCCTGGGCGCGCTGGCCGGGGTGCCGCCGTTGGCCGGTTTCTGGAGCAAGGACGGCGTCCTTACGGTCGCCGAGTCGGCAGCGCTTGAGGGCACCGGCCCCGCGCCGTCCTGGGTGGGCTGGATCGTCTGGATCGCCGGGCTGGTCGGCGTGGCTGTCACCGCCTGGTACGCGGGTCGGCTGCTGCTGCGCGCCTTCTTCGGCACCCCGCGGCTGCCCCTGGTCCAGCCGCACGATCCGCCGGCCGTGCTGCGCTGGCCGGTGCTGCTGCTGGCCGTGCCGGCCGCGCTGCTCGGTCTGACCGGGTTCGTCGGGGCGTTCGCCGACCGCCTGCGGTTCCCCACCGTCCCGGTGGCGGGCTCCGAGGACGGCCTGGTCCACCTGGGGCCGGGGGTGCTGCTACCGCTCGCCTTCCTGCTGGTCGGCGCCGCGCTGGTGACGTGGGGCTGGCGGCGCGACCCAGCCGACGACCCGGCCGCCGCGCTGGGTCCGTTGCGGCCGGTCTTCGCCAGCGCGTTCCGGCTCGACGACGTCCAGCGCACCCTCGTGGTACGCCCGGTCCGCGCGCTGGCCCGCGCCGCGCGCACGAGTGACGAGGTGGTGGTGGACGGCGCTGTCGAGGGCAGTGGGAGAGCCGCGTCCGGTCTGGGCGCGGGGCTGGCCGCGCTGCACCGCGCGGCGCTGCCCCGGGCCGCCGCCGGCGTACTGGCCGGCGCGTTGCTGATCGGCCTGGCCGCCGCCCTGTTGGGAGTTGTCCAGTGAGCGCGAGGAGTGAGCTGGGTTTGCGAGCCCCGCAGTCGCGAACAGAGGCGGTCCAGTGACGCTTGGGCAGGGGTTGCTGGTCGCCGTGCTGGCGGTGCCGGCGCTGGGTGCGGTAGCGGTGGCGGCGACGCCCCGGGACCGGGCGGCCCGGCTGGTCGGTACTGTCGCGGCGGCGTTGACCCTGTTGGCAGCGGTGCCGCTGGTGTTCGGCGGTCGAGGTTGGGTCGCCTGGTCGGCGGACGCGCCGGCGGTGCGCCCGTGGCACCAACTGGACCTGCCCTGGGTGCCCGGTCTGGAGTTGCGCTTCCACCTCGGCGTCGACGGCATCTCCTGGCCGCTTGTGGTGTTGACCGCGCTGCTCACGTTGCTCTGCTGCGCGTACACGATGTGGCGGGTGCCGGACGGCGGCAGCGGCCGGGCGCTCGTCGCGCTGCTGTTGGTGGTCGAGGTGGGCATCCTGGGCACCTTCCTCGCCCTGGACCTGGTGTTGTTCTTCCTCTTCTTCGAGGTCGTCCTGCTGCCGATGTACGCGATCATCGCCGGCTGGGGCGGCACGGACCGGCGTCGGGCCGCCCGGAAGTTCGCGCTCTACACGCTGTTCGGCTCGGTGTTGCTGCTGGTCGGCGTGTACGTCGTGGTCGCCGCCGCCGGCACCGCCGACCTGGTGACGCTGACCGGTGGCGCGGGGATGTCCCGGGGCACCCAGTTGGCCGCGTTCACACTGCTCGCGTTGGCGTTCGCGGTGAAGAGCCCGCTGTGGCCGTTGCACTCCTGGCTGCCCGACGCGCACACCCAGGCACCCACAGTGGGCAGTGTCGTGTTGGCCGGTGTGCTGCTCAAGATGGGCACCTACGGCCTGATCAGGGTGGCGGTGGGGGTGGCGCCGGAGGGTGCCCGTTGGGCGGCGCCGGTGCTCGGCGTGCTCGCCGTCGCCGCGATCCTGATCGGTTCGCTGGTCTGCCTGGCCCAGTCGGACGTGAAGCGGCTCATCGCGTACTCCAGCGTGGGGCACATGGGCTTCGTGCTGCTGGGCGTCGCCACGCTGACCGCCACCGGCATCCAGGCGGCGTTGATCGGCAACGTCGCGCACGGGGTGATCACCGGCCTGCTGTTCTTCCTGGCCGGAGCGGTGAAAGACCGTACCGGCACGGGCACCCTCGCCGAGCTGTCCGGGCTGCGGGAGACCTCGCCCCGGTTGGCGGGTCTGCTCGCGTTCGCGGCGATCGCGTCACTGGGCCTGCCCGGGCTGGCCGGTTTCTGGGGCGAGGCGTTCGCGGTGATCGCCGCCGTGCAGGTGGGCGGCCCGCTCTGGACCACTCTCGGGGTGTTGGCGGCGATCGGTGGGGCGCTCACCGCCGCGTACTTCCTGCGGTTGCTGCGCCAGGTCACCCACAACCGGCCGAGCCCCGCCGTCGGTCAGGTCGGTCCCGGCCTGGCCGGTGCGGAATTGATCGCCTGGGTGCCGCTGGTGCTGCTCGCGTTGGCCATCGGGCTGGCGCCGACGCTGGTCCTCGGCGTCGCCGAGGCCCCCGTCGACGCCCTGATCGGTGTGGTTTCCCGGTGAGCGCGAAAAGTGCAGCGAAGCGGAGCCCCGCAGTCGCGAACGAAGGCGGGTTCTGGTGAGCGCGAGGAGTGCAGCGAAGCGGAGCCCCGCAGTCGCGAACGAAGGCGGGTTCTGGTGAGCGCGAGGAGTGCAGCGAAGCGGAGCCCCGCAGTCGCGAACGAAGGCAGGTCCAGATGAACGTCGTGCAGAGCGTGGACAGCGTCGCGCTGCTGCCGGCCTACCTGGCCGCCGGCACGGCCGTGCTCGTGCTCATCACCGATCTGCTCGTGGCCCGGCCACGGGCCACCATCGCGGTGGCCGCGCTCGGCGCGCTCGGGACCGCCGTCGGCTCCGCGCTGGTCGGGGCGGGTGCCGAGCGGCGGACGTTCTGCGTGGGCGCCGACTGCTCCTGGATCTTCGGTGGTCGGGCGGCACTGGTCGCCGTGGTGGTCGCGCTGCTTACCCTCGGCGTGCTCGGGCTGTCGGTGCCCGCCCTGCGGGCCGGGCGGTCACCGGTCGGGGAGTACGCGTTCCTGTTGGCCTGCTCGATGACCGGTGGCGTGGTGCTTGGCGCGGCCGGCGACCTGATCACGCTGATCGTCGCCCTGGAGACGCTGACCCTGCCGCTGTACGTGCTGGTCGGCCTGCGCCGGGGGAGCCTCGCGAGCGCCGAGGCGGCGGTGACCTTCTTCGTGGTCAGCGTGGTGGCGACCACGTTGACCCTGCTCGGCGCGGCGCTGCTGTACGCGGTGACCGGTGGGCTGCACCTGGACCGGCTCGGCGCGTTGCTCGCCGAGCAGCCAGAGTTGCGGGACCTGCCGTTGACCACCGCCGCCGTTGCGGTGCTGCTGGTCGGCCTGGCCTTCAAGGTGGCGGCGGTGCCGTTCCACGCCTGGGCGCCGGCCACCTACGACGGCGCGCCGCTGCCGGTGGCCGCGTACCTGTCCACAGCGTCGAAGCTGGGCGGCCTGGTCGCCCTGCTGGCCGTGGTGCAACGGGCGCTGCCGGCGGACCAGACCGGTCCGGTGCTCGCCCTGCTCGCCGTGCTCACCATGACCGTCGGCAATCTGGTCGCCCTGCGTCAGCGGCGGACCGTCCGACTGCTCGCCTGGTCGTCAGTCGCGCAGGCCGGGTACATCCTCGCCCCGTTGGGAGCGTTGGCGCTGGCCGCCGGGCGCACGGACGAGGCACGGTCCGCCGCGTACGCGGCCGCCGTGGCGTACGCCGTCTTCTTCGTGGTGTTGGAGCTGGCCGCGTTCGCCGGAGTGACAGCGCTGCGGCCGGCGGGTGCGGACGGCGGCACGCTGGACGACCTGCGCGGCGCAGCCCGGCGGCACCCGTGGCGAGCTGGGGCGTTCGGTCTCGCGCTGGTGGGTCTGGCTGGCCTGCCGCCGGGGCTGGCCGGCCTGTTCGCGAAGGTGACTGTGGTCCGGGCACTGCTGGACGGCGGCGCGGCCTGGCTGGCGCTGGTGGTGGCGCTGAACGCCGTGATCGGGCTCGCCTACTACCTGCGGGTTACCGCCGCGCTCTGGGCGCCGACCACGACGCCCGGCCCGGCAGCGGCGCTCGCCGGTGGCGGAGCGTCGGGCGTACCCGTGGTGGGTGTGGTGGCTGTGGTGCTGGCGGTGGCGACGGTGGCCGCCGTGGTGCTCGGCGTCGCCCCGCAGCTGGTGCTCGACCTGGCCGGCCGCTGACCCACCCGAGGCCCCGGTCTCAGTCAACTCTCAGCGTTGAGACGGATGGTTGGCGGGTACCGGGTTGTTACACCGGTCAGCGGATCCCGGCGATCCGTGCACCGAAGGAGACATCGTGCACCACAACCGTCTGAAGACCGCAGCGCTGCTCGGCCTGCTCAGTGCCCTGATCCTGGCGGTGGGCTACTGGTTCGGCGGCAGCGGCGGCCTGGTCATCGCCGTCCTCGTGTCTCTGGTCATGAACGGCGTCACCTACTTCTACTCCGACAAGCTCGCACTGCGCTCGATGGGGGCGCAACCGGTCACCGAGGCGCAGTTCCCCGAGCTGTACCGGATGGTCCGGGAGCTGGCCACCGACGCCCGGCAGCCGATGCCGCGGCTCTACGTCAGCCCCACCGCGCAGCCCAACGCGTTCGCGACCGGTCGCAACCCGCAGCACGCGGCCGTCTGCGTGACCCAGGGCATCACCGAGATCCTCGACTACCGTGAGCTGCGCGGCGTGATCGGGCACGAGCTGTCCCACGTCTACAACCGGGACATCCTGATCTCCAGCGTGGCGGCCGGCCTGGCCAGTATCATCACCCTGCTGGCGAACCTCGCCTTCTTCATCCCGCTGGGCGGCGGGGACGACGAGGACCGACCCAACCCGGCTGTGCTGCTGCTCACCCTGATCCTGGGCCCGATCGCGGCCACGGTGATCCAGTTGGCGATCAGCCGGAGCCGCGAGTTCCAGGCGGACGCCTCCGGCGCCGAGTTGAGCCGCGACCCGCTGGCCCTGGCCAGCGCGCTGCGCAAGATCGACGCGGTGGCCCGACGCCGGCCGTTGCCGGCCCAGGGTCAGCTCACCAGCACCGCCCACCTCATGATCGCCAACCCGTTCCGGGGCGGCGGCATGGCGGCGCTCTTCTCCACCCACCCCAAGATGGAGGACCGCGTCGCCCGGCTGGAGCAGATGGCCCGCAACTCGGGGCCGGTGCAGTTCCAGCGCTGACCCGCTGATCCACCGCCTCCGCCCGTACCCGGCCACGCCGGGTACGGGCGGATCGCTGTGTCGGAGACAATTCCGCTGTCCTCCGGTCAGGCAGCGGCGTTAGGGTCGTAACGGCTCACGCTCATTACATCCTCGGGAGGTTCACGGTGACCGCGCTGCGTCAGTACCTGGGTGTCTGGCGGATCCCCGGCGCGCCCATGCTGCTGATCACCGGCATCATCGGGCGGCTCGGAATCGGCATGACCCCGCTGGCGCTGCTCCTGGTCGTCGAGCAGGTGACCGGGCGCTACTCGCTGGCCGCCATCGCCGGCGGCATCTACGCCCTCGCCGGCGCCGCGCTCAGCCCGGTGGCCGGACGGATCGCCGACCGGGTCGGCCCCAGCCCCGTCCTGCTGCTCACCGCCGTGGCCCACCCGCTGGCACTCATCGGGCTGCTGCTGGCCAGCCGCTCCGGCGACGACGCGCTCCCCGTCATCTACCTCGCCGCAGGCGTGGCCGGCGCCACCTACCCGCCGCTCACCGCCGCCATCCGAGGCGCCTGGAACGACCTGACCGGCCCCAACTCCGGCCGATACCACCTCCGCAACACCGCGCTGGCCGCCGAGACCACGCTGTTCGAAATCGTCTTCGTCCTCGGCCCGCTGCTCGTCGCCGGCTTCGTCCTCGTCGCCGACGCGGCGGCCGCGCTGATCGGCGCGGCAGTGGTCACCCTGGTCGGCACCACCGCCGTGGCCCTCGGCCGGGTCATGCGCGGCTGGCGTCCGCACCCGCGGGAACACCACGCCCGCGGGCTCGGCCCGCTACGGGTCCCCGGCTTCCCGGCCCTGCTGATCTGCGTCGCCGGCCTGGGCATCGCGTTCGGGGCTGCCGGTGTGACCGTGCCGGCCTTCGCGAGTGACCACTCCACCGGCGACCCGGAGAGCCTTGCCGGCGTCCTGCTCGCGGTCTGGGGCGTCGGCAGTGCCATCGGTGGGCTCTGGTTCGGCGTCCGCAAGCCAGCACCGAACATGACCAGGCAGTTCGCCCTGCTGCTCGCCGCGCTGGCCGCCACCTTCGCCGTATTCGCGGTGATGCCCACCCCGCTCGCGCTGGGTGTCGCACTGGTCGCCGGCGGGGCCACCATCGCGCCCGCGCTGACCCTGGAGAACACACTGGTCGGCCGGATCGCCCCCACCGGCATGTTGAACGAGGCGTACACCTGGGTGGTCACCGTCGCGGTGGCGGCGAGCGCCGCCGGCGGCTCGGTTGCCGGCGTGATCGTGGACCACGCCGGCGGCGTCCGCTGGGCGTTCCTGTTCGCCGGGGCGGCGGTCGCCGTCGGGGCCGCTGTCGCCGCGCTACCCGCCGGGCCCATCGCCCGCGCGGAAACCACTGCGGTACGCGCCGAACAGCCCGTCTCCGTCTGACCTGCTGTCTTCTGGCTGTTTCGCTGCGGGCTTGGTCCGCGCGGCGTGGTGTCGGCTTGGTCCACTCGGGTTCCTGGAAGTCGGGGTTTCCCTGCGCGCCGGACACCCCGACTTCCAGGAACCCGGGTTCCGTCCGCCTACCCTGGCTTCATGGCTAAGGTTCTATATTCGGCGACGGCGTCACTCGACGGCTACATCGCCGGCCCCGGCGGCGACATGTCGTGGCTGACCGATCACCTGGGCGGCGAAAACCCGACGGCGGAGCGCCTACTCAACAGCGTCGGCGCGATCCTGGCCGGCAACGGCACATTCGGCGGCGACGACCCCAACCGTGGCACCGACAGCGAAGGCGCGTTCGGCGGCCAGTACCACGGGCCGGTGTTCGTCCTCACCCACCGGCCACCGGCCGAGCCACCCGCGGACGTCACGTTCGTCGGTGACCTGCACACCGCCGTCGCCCAGGCCAAGGACGCCGCCGGGGACAGGTACGTCAACATCCTCGGTGCCAACGTCGCCAAGCAGTGCGTCGAGGCCGGGCTGCTCGACGAGGTCCTCATGTTCTTCGCCCCGGTACTGCTCGGCGACGGGGTGCGGATGTTCGACCACCCCGGCGGCACCAAAGTGCGGTTGGAGTCGCTGCCCGGCGAGACCGAGCAGCACTGGTACCGCGTCGTCTACTGAGCCGCGTACCGATGGGGTGAGCCACATGGAACACGTCGACGACCCGGAGCGAGCCTTCAGCCTGCGCATGACCACCTGGCAGTGGCGCCACCTGGATGGCGCGGTCGACAGCGCGGTCAGCATTGCGGCAGAGAGCGACGATCCTCACCAGGTCGTGCAGACAGGGTCAGGCATCCGCGAAGCAGGATGGGACCAGATCGCGCACTGGACCCCCGGCGTCGCCGGCTCCGGTAACTGGCCGACCGACGACGAGGAAGTCGCCATCAAGCTGTCGCGCAGACAATGGGGGTTGGCTGCCCAGTGCGCCGCGCACTGGGCCGCTGTCGCCAGCGGCGTGGGCCACGAACAGGAGGCGGCCGTGCTGCGCTCTGTCCACGCACTCGTGGTCGAGGGACTCCGTGCGGAATCAGCCCGACCGGCGCGGTGAGTCGACGCCGACCTGGGTGGGTCGACGCCGACTCGGGCGGGTGACTTCCTCAGCTTCAGTGGGCTTGACGCCGGCTCGGCGGTTGGCGTCCCCGGTTGGGTGGATCGAGGCCGGCTCGGGTGGGTCCGAGAGGGCTGCCGAAGTCCGCCGAGAGTGACGAACGACGGCTGCTCAGCTGGCCGAAGGTCGTCGGCCCGATCGCCCAGCCGGTCGGCTCTGCCCTACCTGTAGTTGTTGAACTGGAGGGCGACGCCGAAGTCCTCGCCCTTGAGCAGCGAGATGACCGCCTGGAGATCGTCCCTCTTCTTGCCGGTGACCCGCAGCTGGTCGCCCTGGATCTGCGCCTGCACGCCCTTCGGGCCCTCGTCGCGGATCTTCTTGCTGATCGCCTTGGCCTTGTCCGTCTCGATGCCCTGGATCACCTTGCAGTCGATCTTGAAGATCTTGCCCGACGGGCGCGGCTCCCCAGCATCCAGCGACTTCAGCGAGATGTTCCGCTTGACGAGCTTCTCCTTGAACACGTCCAGTGCGGCGCGGACGCGCTCCTCGGTCTCCGCCTGAAGGCCGATCGCCTCCTCGCCAGACCAGGAGATCTCAGCGCCGGTGCCGCGGAAGTCGAACCGCGTCGCAAGCTCCTTCTCCGCCTGCCGAAGGGCGTTGTCGACCTCCTGACGGTCAACCTTGCTCACGATGTCGAACGACGGGTTCGCTGCCATGTTTCTGCTCCTGCTGTCCGGCGGTCTGGGCCTGCCGTCGGCCGCCGACCAGCGGCACGACCCCCTGACCGTACCCGGTTGCGTAGGTGCCGGGGGGAGCCGCTATCCTTGCTTCCGCCGCCGCGTTACGACGCGGTGGGGTGCCCTGGCGGGTTGCCCGAGCGGCCAATGGGAGCGGACTGTAAATCCGTCGCGAAAGCTTCAGAGGTTCGAATCCTCTACCCGCCACCAGGTGCAGAAACGGCCCCTGACCAGCAGAGATGCTGATCGGGGGCTGTTGTCGTTTGTCCGGGCGAGTCCGGCTAGGTCCAGCCGTTGATGACTGGTTGTGGGCAGATGGTGGGCAGGTCGGTCTTGCCGCTGAGGGCTCTTCTGAGGCTGCGAATGCTCCCGCTCCGGGACATGCTTGGGCCGGCGTGGGTCGTGCCCGCAGCGACGCGCCTGAGAGCCTGCTGTTGGGCCTATCGGGCTGCTGTGGGTAGGCCGGGGGCAAGCCAGTCCTGGGGTTGGACTGGCGCGGCAGTCGGAAGCCCTGGCTCTCGATCAGGACGACCTGCCGGCTTCCGTATCGCCTGGCCGTGGTCGTGCGGCTGGATCAGCGATCGGGGCGGCGGCCCGGCGGCAGTCGGTGGCTCTCCGCCCCGGCGCCGCAGGCGGCCGGGGCGGCTTGCCGCCGGCCGGCTCACCGCCCGCGGCGCGCGGAGCGCGGCGCCTTGATCCGGAATAGAGGAAATCGGCAATAATAACCGCCTATGGTCCCGGATAACCACGGCTTGTGCCGCCAGCCGTTCAACACTAAACCCCTCTGGCTAGCGCTGATGCTGTGCTTACTCTGGTACGAGCAACTCCGTCGTTCGGCCTTCAAAAGCGCTGAGTTCGCGATTTGCCCCACGCTGATGACCCGGCACAGCGTCGGAAAACTCGCCGCCGCTAATGGTCCTGTCCCACAACCCGACGTCGCCCTCGGGTTGTACCTCCCGGTCTCTATCGGCGTAATGGAGACTGTCTTGTTCGAACATGCGGAACTGAAAGATCGCCGCGTTTAGGTTCTCTTCATTGAAGAGCCTCAGCCGGTTCAACTTCTTGAAGTCGTCTATCGTGAGCCCGGTCACCTTCTCGAAGAGCGCCGAGTCAAGCGACTCGATAACATGCCTCAGCGCCTCCTCGCGGAAATCGGTGACGTACATAAAAACTGGGATCTTTGCAAGGAATTTCTGCAACTTCTCCCTGATCTCCTTGCGGAGCCGAGCTGTCTCCTTCTGCTGTTCGCGCTGCGCCGGGTCGAGTTGGCCGCCCTGTTCGCGCTTGGCCTTCTTGAGCATTTTGGTCGAGGTTACGACCTGGTCCCCGAGATTGATCAGGGCGCGGAAGTCTTCGACTTGATCGAGCGCCTCCATCAACTCATGGTCGGCGAGTACAGCGGAAATGGTGTGCTCGTTGACCTCAACCAGAAGCGGCGAGTTCCATCTGGCGGCAAGTGCCGTGGCGCCGATCCCAACCGTTGCCCAGTCGAGGACTTCGGTAGTGTCGAGGCGGTGCATCTCGCCGCCGGAGAACGCGAAGATCGGGAGATAACTCAGAAGTTCGCCGATGGATTCGCGGGGTGTCACCCCATCGTCGCGCCCTAGGCGGGTGCCGTAGTCGGCGACGAGTGCCAGCGCGCGGTTGGGGTCGAACTCGAACACGTAGCAGGTGGGCTTGTGGATCGTGAGGTTATCCTCGGCATCCCGGTGCGCCCAGGGCGACTGCACACGGAATGCAGCCTGGAAGTAGGACTCGGCGGCATTCAGGGTACGTAGCATGAGGATTGCGCCCCATTCGCGGACGGTTACCCCGGTCATGAGCTTGCCACAGGACAGCGTGATTGACCCAGACTTGTTCTTCTTCGTGGCTGTGCCGATGGCAGCCTCGACTGGCGGCTTAGCTGCTGCACCCTGGCCGGTGCCGTTGCCCGCTGCGACGACCACCTCGTACCCAGAGAAGTACGGATGCTCGTCGAGCATGTCGCGCATTGCGAAGCAGGAGGCAACATCGGCCATATACCAAACCGAGTGCCTGACCGCTGGGGCGAAATCGGGGTACTCGTACGGGAACGGCGGCTTCTGGCCTGCGAGGACCTGCACCTTCATCTGGTCGGTGAGCTTGCCTCGCAGCATCTCCAGAAACTCCCGGACCCGCTGGCGATCCTCGAATACGTAGGCGCCGGCCCCCGTCCAACGGCTGGACTTGTCGACCTTATGGGCTTTGAAATACTCCGACAGGTTGAATGAAGAGAACTCGCCGTCCTCGGCGTACTCGGCGGCTTCGGGCGCGATCTTGTAGGCGTACATCTCCATAGCCGGCAGTTCGAGGTACGGGTTTTCCCCGCCGGCGGGATCCCAATTGGCCTTCGCGCGCTGCTCGTGGACGTAGGTCCAGTTGAAGACTTGGTCCTCGGTGAACTCACCATTGGTAATTGCCCGAAAGGGTGTACCGGACAAATAAAGGTAGTGCCGCGAGTTGAGGCCGAGGTCGTCCTCGGTGACCCATTCGTCCGGCTCTTCAAAATCGGCCAGTGCTGAGTCGCTGGGGTCGTACAGGGATCGAGCGCTGTCCCGCCAGGCGCCGAAGTGGTACTCGTCAATGACGATGCAGTCCCAGTCGGTTAGGTGGATCGACTCGTTGTGAGCCTTGACTTGGCCGTCTGGCGACTTGCCGTTGAGGTCCTGGAAGGATGCGAACCGGACAACAGGAGCAGCGCCGTCGAGCAGTTGGTCGGCATGCTCGATCGGGGTGTCACGGTCAACGAAGTGCCAGCCTGCAAAATCGACGTGGCTCAGCAGGTCATCTCGCCAGGCTGCCTGTACAGCAGGCTTATATGTGAGGACTAGCAGCCGCGTCCAGCTCATCTCCCGGGTCAGATGGTAGGCCGTGAAGGTCTTACCGAAGCGCATCTTGGCGTTCCAGAGGAACTTGGGGGGACGATCGCCGCGGCTCTTGCGGAAGTACGCCGCGGTAACGTCAACCGCTTCCTGCTGCTCAGGGCGCATCGCAAACTTTGCGGTACGGGTGGCGTCGAAGTTGGAGCCGGTGCGCACCGAATGAATGGCGGCCTTAACCTCGTCGAGGGTTGCTTCGAACCACTCGCCACCGGGGCGCTTGATCCCTGCCGTAACAAGAGCGGCGTGGACATGGTGGTCGGTAAACGCGCTGCCGTCGTCGCGGGCCGCTTTCTCGTCGAGGAGGATTGTCACGCCGTCGAGGTTCGGGTAGGCCGTTCCGAGCTGTTGTTTGATCCGCTCTCTGGCGGTCCGACTGGTGGTCTGCCCAACCTTGATGAGTCCGGTCCCGGTGGTGCGGGTCTGGCCGACGGTGCGCTCCCAGGTTTCTGAGTCCTTGCCATTATGCGTGTATGCGTAGATGCGAAGCGTCATGCCAGTGGCTCGACCGGGTCATGTGCGGGCATTTCCTTGACTTGCGACTCGATAAAGGCGATCTCTTCTTCGGTCAGGCCGAAGCGCTCGTATAGGTCAGCGTCGGTCCACCTCCGGTCCATCGGAAGGTCGGGGACGAAAGTGAAGGTGTCACTCTTGATGTCCTGGGTGTTCATTCGGAGTTGGACGAGGAACCGGACGAAGCGGGTCCGTAGGTACGCATCCAGGTTTCCGGCCTCTCCCGCAGTAGGGAAGGCTCCGACGACCAGGTAGGTACCCGAGCATGCTGTTTGTGGGCCTACCAGGGTGGGGTAGGCGGTGACCTTGTACGGCGGCTCGCCGTCCTCGCCATATGCCCGATGCATTAGTACCTTGTGCATGGGCACCGCGGTGGCGTTCACCTTGATATCGCTGCGAGCCATCCACGACTGCCGCCTGCTGCCGTAGAACTCGACGGGATTCTTGAGGCCGGTTGGCGTTGACGCCCCATGCACGTTGGTCTGAAACCCGAATGGGAGACGTGAGGAAACCTTCGAAGCGAGGCTCGCCCCGCCCGCGCCCTGTACCTTCCGCAGGATGCCGACCGCCTCGTTGCGGCGTACCAGCACATCCCATTCGTTTAGGCAGCGCTCAACCGGCTCGCCGATGGGGTTTCCATTCCACATGGTCTGCACCCGGCAGGGGCCGTTGTACTCCCGTTCCCAGAGGAAGTACGAGACGCCACCGCGGATCTTGACCCCCGGGAAAGCGTCGTAGAGTCGTGGGTAGTCGACGAGCATGCGCATCCGACGGTCATTCAGGCGATCGTTGCGGAACTCTGCGAGGCCCAGACCTCCTGCGAACCACCGCGAGGGTGTAATCATTGCGATGTAGCGTGGGTTCAGGGCGATGGCCTGGTCAACAAAATATTGGTAGAGAGGCCGGTCTCGGTTGCTACCCTCTGTCCCAATCTGATATGGCGGGTTTCCAACAATTACATCGAACTTCATTCTTCTCATCTCCTCGGTCGGATACGTCCCGTGGATGAAGGAGTAAGCGTAGTTTTCGCGGCCCTCGCCGCGTTCAAGTTCAAGCGGTGCGCCGCAGATGCTGCAGCTCCCATCGGCCGTTCTGTTTTTTTGTTTCGGGCGGGTGTGGTTGCTCCGGATAAAGGGCAAATTCCCATCAGCGCTGCCAAATCTGATTACCGACGCTGCGCCCGAGGCGTCGCGTGAGTAGTAGAGCGAGCGACGCGAGATCATCCCGGTCATTTCGGTGGTGGCGGTGCCCCATAGCATCTCTCGATAGATGTGTTCGCGGCGCATGTCGAAGTTGGGGATCTGATCCGACAGGCCTTCGAGGAGACGAACGGCGATCTCGCGCAGGAAGATCCCGGACTTGCACACCGGGTCCAGCCACACATAGTCGGGCTTGCCCCACACCTCGGCGGGGAGGATGTCGAGCGTGGCCCGGGCCAGTCTGGGTGGTGTAGGGACTTCGTTATTCGACAGCTGTGCGAGGCAGTCCAGGATGTCAGGGATGTGCCGTTCGGTGCTCGCTTTACGCATCGTGGCTCCCCTGCTCGCTGTCGGACCCTCGGTGGAGCGGCCCGGGGTGTTTTGCCAGCTCGGTGTAGTTGATTGGGAGGGCGTCCCGAACGGGCTCTATAGACGCTTCTGAAAACAAATCCAGCTGGCCGTTCTCCTGCAGCAGCGACCACTCCCGCAGGAAGCAACCGTCGCCGACAGGCTGGTACTCGACTAGTTGAATCTTTTGGGCATCGGCCAAGGTGTCTGCGCACTGAATGTTCGTGTCAAGCACGGCGTCCACCGCTGCGAGGAGTTCGATGCTGACGGGCTGACCGGCGAGGTGGTTTTCCAGGACTCCGCGCATCCGATCGCGCGCTTCGACCACGTTGGCCTCGAAGATGTCGATGCCGTAAGTCGAAGTGAAGCACCGCAGAATTCGGTACTCGAAGTCCTCCTCCGTTCCGTAGCGGTCGGTAGTGACATGCGCGAGTTTGCGTCGGAGGACCTCGACCAGGAAGTTGCCGTGGCCGCAGGCTGGTTCCAAGAAGGTCCGGTCGATGTTTTCCGGGTCGTCGGCGCTGGGGAACATGTCGGCCACCAGATCGAGCATCGCGTTGACCTCGCGGTCGTGCGTGTAGACCTCGGCGAGATCGCGGACCCGCTGGCGCGAGCGGATCTGCATCCTGGGGTGCCAGACATCGTCGGCCCGAATCTTGCCCTGACCGTCGGTTGGCAGTCGGTGGTCCCCGATTTTGATGCCCTGACTCACTAGGGTCCCTTCTCCGCGAATCTCTACGGGCACCCTAATTGAGGCCCTGCCACCAGTCACGACCCCGCGCAGAGACACCCGACGACCGGACCACCGTTGCGACAGACCGCTAACCCGACGCCTTCAGTTGCCGTTTGAGAGCCGTAGTTCCATCCCGCCGTCATCGGCCCGCCCTCTTGGAAGCGGGCCGCCGCCCGGCCTGCCATGTCATGCGGACCTTGACGGCTCGTACCGACGCTGGCGGGTCGGGCGGCGGTCTGCTCGGCTTCTCCGGGGCAATGGTGAGCGGATGGCCTCGCTTGACCACCCACGGAATGTAACGCGCCGACGGATCTTGAACATCCCCGAGCCAGAGCGCCCCGCCGGCGGCGACCTAACCGCATCCCTGGGACCGTCGCCCGGTCGCCGACGCGGCCGGCGTGCGCTTCCCTGCGCCGCGAACTTGTGGCTGCGCGCACAGGCGGGCCGTCGGCTCACCGTTCACCGGTCAACGATCTGTCCTTCTGCGGCGGTCCCTCCCGGCGCCCGCTCCCCGCGCCAGCCGCCGGGCATCCGGCGCACGCCCAGACGGCGGCGCCCGCGGCCCGTTGCGTGCCACCTTGAGGACGTATAGAAGCTGCGAACGGTTCTACTGGCTCGGCCGAGGCAATCTGTAGGTTCTGACGACCGCAACGACGGCTTCATCGGGATCATCCGATGACGGCTCCGACCCTGCCCGGTCTCGAACCCGCCCCGACCCCGGTTGCTCCTCGCCCGGGGTCGCGGGCGGCCCGCATGGCGCTGCCCCGTTCGATCGACGTGCTCAAGGACATCGCCATCGAGTACGGCGTGTGCGTCCGCCCGCTCGCCATGCGGCGCACCGACCTCGACACCGGCCTGACCGAAGTCATCGACCTGCCCTGCGGCGCGACCCGCGAGGACAAGTGCCCGCCGTGCGCCAAGAAAAACCGCCGGCTACGGCAAGCCCAGATCCGCGAGGGCTGGCACCGCGACGACGAACCACTACCCGGCCCGGAACCCGCAACCGAGGCGCAGAAGTCCCTTGTCCTGTTCCGCGCACACCTGGAGTTCTCCCGCGACGAGGCAGTACGCGCCGCCCAGTGGGACCAGGTGACCGACCTCGACGAGGCAATCCGCGAGGTAGAGGAAGCCATCGCCGCTGAGGGCCTACGCGGGCGCGTCGGACCACCGCACGCTACCGACGACGAGGACCAGGACGACGAGCCCGGGCCACGGCGCAAGCGCTCCACCAAGCGGCGCCAGGACGCCCCCGAACTGCCTCGGCGCAAGGTCGAGCGTCGCACCGTCGGCAAGACCTACATCGCCCCGGACGGCTCCACCTACCAACCGTCGATGTGGCTCACCCTCACCCTCGACTCGTACGGCCCGGTCCGCCCCGACGGCACACCGGTCAACCCAAACCGGTACGACTACCGCCGCGCAGCCTGGGACGCCGTGCACTTCCCCCGACTGCTCGACCGGTTCTGGCAGAACCTCCGGCGGTGCGAGGGCTGGAACGTCCAGTACGCCGGCTGCGTCGAGCCGCAACGCCGACTCGCCCCGCACGCCCACTTCGCTATCCGAGGCACCATCCCTCGCGACGTGCTCCGTACCGTGGCGGCGGCGACCTACCACCAGGTGTGGTGGCCCTCGGTCGACGTCCAGCGCTACACCCTCGACCGACTCCCGATCTGGGACGAGCAGGCAGCGGCATGGGTCGACCCGGACACCCGCGAGCCACTGACCACCTGGACGGAAGCCCTCGACGCCATCGACGACGACCCGGACGCGGATCCGGTGCACGTCGTGCGCTTCGGCGCCCAGGTCGACGCCCGCGGCGTCATGCCCGGCACCGAGGACGCCGAACGGACCATCCGGTACGTCACGAAATACATCACCAAGCACACCGGCGACTGCCACAAGGCGACCACCGACCGGCAACGCAAGCACCTCGACCGGCTCTGGCAGCAACTCCAGCTCACCCCCTGCACCGACCGGTGCGCCAACTGGCTGCTCTACGGCGTCCAGCCGAAGAAGGCACACGCCAAGCTCAAGCCCGGCCGCTGCAAGGGCAAGGTCCACCAGCGCGACACCCTCGGCATCGGTGGCCGGCGCATCCTCATCTCCCGCGACTGGTCCGGCAAGACCCTCGCCGACCACAAGCACGACGCTCGGGCCTGGGTCCGGGCACTGCTCGGCGTCACCACCGACGGCACCCAGCTCGTCGACGACCAGGGCGACACCACCGAACGGGTCCGGCACGCCTGGGAACTCGCCCGACCCGACGACCCCGACGTCGGCCCGATGACCCACCGACTCATGCGGTCGATCAGCGAACGCGCCCGCTGGCGATCCGAACTGCTCGCCGCCAAGGACCGAGCCGCGCAGGGGTCCTCAGATCTCTCGGCACCTCAGCACAGCGCACAGCACGACGGGGAGGAAACGCAGTGAACGAGGAGTTGTTGACCGTGCCGGAAGTGCTCGCCGAGCTGCGCGTCCCGCGCTCGACCTGGTTCTACTGGCGCCAGACCGGCAAGGGACCACGGGTGATCAAGCTCCCGAACGGGCAGCTGCGGGTCCGCCGGTCGGCGCTCGGCCGGTGGCTCGGCGACCTTGAGCAGGACGCCGCATGAAGAGCTACGAGGTCCAGATCTGGGAGATCGCCAAGCGCGCCGACCGGAAGGCTCGACCGTGGCGGGTCCGCTGGGCGGTAAGCGGCCAACGCTTCGAGGACATGTTCCGTACCAAAGCCCTGGCGCACTCGTTCCGCGCCGAGCTGGTCCAGGCGGCCAACGCGGGGGAGCCCTTCGACCCGACCACCGGCCGCCCGGTCTCCGAGGCCAGAACCAAGAACCCCACCACCTGGTACGCGCACAGCCGCGCGTACGTCGAGATGAAATGGCCCCGGGCGGCGGCCAAGACTCGACGCTCGATCGTCGAAGCGCTGACCTCGATCACGGTGACCCTGACCCGCCCGGCGAAGCGGGGCCGACCGACTGACGCCCTGCTCCGCGAGGCGCTGTACCTCTACGGCCTCAACCCACGCCGCTGGCCCGAGGAGATCCCCGCCGACCACGCGGCGGCGCTCGCCTGGCTGGAAACCGCGTCCCTGCCGGTCGTCGAGCTGGACTCGCCCGCGATGGTCCGCCGCGTCCTCGACAGCCTCTGCGTACGCCTCGACGGCAAGCCCGCGGCTGCCTCCACCGTCCAGCGGAAGCGGGCCACCTTCTACAACGTCCTCGGGTACGCCGTCGAGCTGGAGCTGATCGCTTCCAATCCGGTCGACCGGGTCCAGTGGACCGCCCCCGAGGTGGCGCAGTCGATCGACCGGCGGGTGGTGGCGAACCCGGCCCAGGTCGCCACGCTGCTGGAGGCGGTGAAATCTCTCGGCAAACGAGCTGACAAGGTCACCGCTTTCTTCGGCTGCCTGTACTACGCGGGCATGCGCCCCTCTGAGGCGGCCGATCTGCGGCGGGAGGACTGCGACCTCGCCGGCCGGTGCGCCGACTGCGGGGCCAACTTCGACGACCTGGCGGCGGTCAAGAGTTCCCGGTCCTGCGAGCACGAGAAGATCGAATATCGCTGGGGCCGCCTGGTGCTCGCCGGCACCTCGCCGCGCGCCGGGTCGCACTGGACCGATGACGGCGGCTCCCACGAGCGACGCGGACTCAAGCACCGGGGGAGGGCCGAGACTCGTACGGTCCCGATCCCGCCTCGGCTCGTCGAGCTGCTCTGTGCGCACGTCGAGAATCACGGCGTTGGCCCGGACGGTCGGTTCTTCCGGGGCCTGCACGGTGGGCCGCTCTCCGAGTCGGTTTACGACCGGTGGTGGAAGCTCGCCCGCGAGAAGGCGCTGACCGAATCGCAGGTCGCCTCGCCGCTCGTACGTCGGCCCTACGACCTGCGGCACGCGGCGGCCTCGCTCTGGCTGAATGCCGGCGTCCCGCCGACTGAGGTAGCCCGGCGCCTGGGCCACGGCGTCGCGGTCCTGCTCCGCGTCTACGCCAACTGCATCGACGGGGGAGACGACACCATGAACGACAAGATCGGCGAAGCGCTCGGGTGACCCGGCTGGGTGGACGGGCTATGGCAGAGTCGGGACGTGCGCGTTTCTCGAAGGTTGACCATCGGGGGACTGTCCGCCCTCCTGGCTGGCGGGTCCTCGGTGTGCATGGTGCTCGCTGCGCCAGGAAGTGCACCCGCTCCCGCACAGGTTTGGATGCTTGGCTTGGCTGGGGCGCTCGGGGCACTGGGCGCACAGGCAGCAGCGTCGGCTGGGTCGGGCGAGCTTTTAAAAAAAATCCAGCTTGTCCTGACGGACCGGACAAGGATCACGTGAAGCTGGCTCGGCGTTGAGGTGGCCTGTTGGGCTCCCTCCGGCTGGAGGGCGTGGGCAGATGGTGGGCGGTCACCCAACCGGCACCCGCCAGGATCAGAGAAGCGGCAGCTCAGCGCGGCTGACTGGTACAAGATCGCTGACGCCCTGTAAATCCGTCGCGAAAGCTTCAGAGGTTCGAATCCTCTACCCGCCACCAGGTGCAGACAACGGCCCCTGACCAGCAGAGATGCTGATCGGGGGCCGTTGTCGTCTGTCCGGCCTAGTCCGGCTGAGTCCACTATCCAGCCGCGGTCGTTGAGGGCGTACGTGTTGCTGCGGTTGAACGGGCCGGCGCCGAGGTCGGTGATCCGGCCGCTGTGCCACCGGATGGCGTGGAAGCCGTCCGGTGGCAGGTACAGCCAGCCGGAGATCTGGCCGTGCTCGTTGATGTCGGACACCTCGGTGAGAGGCAAGGGCCGGGCGCGGCGGACGCGGCGCCGGCGGTTGGTGCGAACGTCAAGGCGGCCACGAGGAGGGCGGTACCAGACGTTCGACCATCTCATTGTGGCCGGTCTTCTCCGCCGCCGACGCCGGTCGCCACGACCTGCGGCCGCCAGTTCCCGGATCACCGCATCGAGCAAATCCTCTGCGTGTCACTCCCCTCGGCGGGAGAGTCCAGCTACTCTGACCCCTCGGTGGCACGTGGAGGGTGAACGGCCGCACATACGCGGTGGACGCCACAGCCCCAGCCTCGACCTCGCAACTCCCAACGGACCCTGACCCTAGGTCCGAAGGGCCAGGCATCAAGGGATTTGTCGCCTCTGGGCCACCAAGGGCAAAGTTCCGAATCGCCGCCTTAGCTGGAAGCCGCACCATGTGCCAACGGGGAGTCGCCCATCGCGTTCTGTAGACGCTCTGTCTGCCCCTTATTACGCGGTGGTTACATGGCGGCCTGGCTTTGCCCAGTCGGCCATGCCGATCCGCCGTACGTGGGCTTTGCGGGTGGTTTCGACTGTGGCACGATCAGGGGCACCGATTCTTGTTCTGACCCCCCGACAGGAGCACGCTGATGTATGGTCGGACGCCTCGCCGCCTTCGCGCCGCCCTCGCGTTCGCGGCCGTGGTCGCGTTCGCGGGTTCCTTCCTCGGCGCGACTACCACTTTTCAGCAGTTTGACTTCTCGTGGGGTGCTCCGGCCGTTGACAAGGGCGTTGCCGTAGCCCGATAGGGGCCGCTCCGCACCACCCAGCGAGGGAGCGGAATGAAGCCTGGCTCGCCCCCAGCCCGTAGATCCAACGAGCAGGCCTGGCTGATCACGGGACCATTGGCCGTCTTGGCCATCATCTGCTCGCTCGTCCTCGCGCTGGCCGGGCCACCACCCCCGGGTAATCTCCTCGGGGCGGTGGTCCTTTTCGCCGTCATGGTGGCAGCCAGCACCCAGGTGCTCCAGATTGTGGTGCGTCGGCAGGCGCTCGAAGTCATCGTCATCGAGATTCCGCTGCTACTGGCCTTCTTCTACCTGCCGCCCCTGACGGTCGTACTGATCGCTGTCCTGGCCGCTCTGATCGGCCAGCTTCGCCGACGCCTCAGCGCTCCGAAGGTCTGGTTCAACCTCGCCCGTGCCGCGGTGGCTGCCTCACTGGCGGGAGTCGTCCTGCTGGCACTGCCTCCCGTCGGCGACGAGGTGGGCCCGAAGACATGGGCCGTCCTCTTCGCGGTGGTGAGCGTCAACAGCCTCACGTCGTTGGCGGCCATCAGTGCTGTCGTCTCGCTGCTGCACGGCTGGCAGGCAGGGTGGGAGCTGATTCGCAACGGTACGGCCCCGCAGCTGATCTGTGCGATCAACAGCGTCGTCGGGCTGGTGATCCTGATGGCGATCGAGTCCAACCTGTGGTCCGTGTTGCTGATCGCGGTGTTGGCTGTCGCGGTCGTGCTGGTCTATCGCTCGTATGCCCAGTTCCTTCGGCAGCACCGCACCCTCGGCAACATGTACGAACTGACCCGGGCGATCAGCGAGAGCGGTCAGGACGGCGGTCTGGTAGACGCGTTGTTGGAGCGGGTCCGGGCCCTCATGCAAGCCGAGTACGCCACGCTCTGGCTGCCGGCTCAGGGACGCCACCTCGAGGTGCTGCTGAGTGCCAGGCTTGATGACCGCGGCCTCCTCGACGTCGCGGTCACGCCTCCGATCGTGCGCGAGCGTGCCCGGGAGTCCGGTCGTACGGTGGCCGCCGGCCGGGCCTTCGACGATGACGAGGATGTCCGGCTGGCGCTCGACAGTCATAAGGTCAAGGACGTCATCGCGGTGCCACTGCGGTCGGGCCAAGCGGTCATCGGCACGCTCGAGGTGGTCAACCGACTCAGCGACGTCGGCCACTTCACGGCCGCTGACATCCCGGTCTTCCAGACCGTGGCCGCCCACGCCGCTGTGGCGCTCGAGAATTCGCGGCTGGTCGACCGGCTTCGGCACGATGCGCACCACGACACGTTGACCGGGCTGCCCAACCGGCGCCGCATCACCGGAGCGCTGGACGAGTCGGTCAAGATCCGCGCGCCGGGCGAGGTGGTGGCGCTGCTGCTCTTCGACGTCGACGGGCTGCGCCAGGTGAACGAGTCCCTGGGGCACGCGGCCGGGGACAAGGTCCTCATCGAGGTCGCCACGCGGTTGCGGGCCAGCGCGCCGTCGTCGGCTCTGGTCGGCCGTGCCGGCGGGGACGAGTTCCTGGTGACGCTGCGGTTGGAGAGCGCTGAGGCCGCGCTCGAGTTGGCCGCCCAACTGCGCGACCAGATCCGCGACGAGATGGTCTTCGACGCGCTCACCCTCGACGTGGACACTGCCGTCGGGGTGGCCGTACACCCGGATCACGGCAGCGACGCGGCGACCCTGCTGCTCCGGGTCGACCTCGCCGCGACCGCGGCCAAGTCGGTGCCGGGCAGCGTGCAGCTGTTCAATCCCGCGCTGGAGTCCCGTTCGCTGCGCCGGTTGGGTCTGGCCGGCGACCTGCGTCAGGCACTGGACAAGGACGAGCTGGAGGTCTACTTCCAGCCCAAGGTGACCCTGCGGGACCGGCGCCTGGTGGGTGTGGAGTGTCTGGCCCGCTGGGAACACCCGGCGCACGGCACTGTCGCGCCCGAGGACTTCGTGGCGGTGGCCGAGCACACCGGCCAGTTGAGCCGGCTCACCGAGGTGGTGCTCCGGGAGGGCCTTCGACGCAGCCGGGACTGGGCGCTGGCCGACCAGCCGCTGCCCATCGCGGTCAACCTCTCGGCTCGTACGCTCATCGACCAGCACTTCCCGGACCGGGTCCAGGAGCTGTTGACCGAGTACAAGGTGCCGGCGCAGCGCCTCACCCTGGAGATCACCGAGTCGGGGGTGCTGGACGGCACGGACCGGCCCATCCCCACCCTGCAACGGCTGCGGGATCTCGGCGTACGGCTGTCGGTGGACGACTTCGGCACCGGTGACTCGTCCCTGGCGCACCTGCGCCGGCTGCCGGTGCACGAGGTGAAGGTGGACCGCTCCTTCGTGCAGGGAATGGCGACCGACCCGGGGGACCTGGCGATCGTCAACGCGGTGGTCACCCTCTCCCAGCAGTTCGGCCTGGCGGTGGTGGCCGAGGGGGTGGAGAGCGAGCTGACCCTGGAGCTTCTCCAGGACATCGGCTGCGAGATCGGGCAGGGCTTCCTGTTCAGCCGGCCGCTGCCGTACGAGCGGTTGGCCGCCTGGTTCGGCGCCCAGGTGGAGCCGGAGACGGCCTCGAACGGAGAGCTGCCGCGCCTGCGTGTCGTGCCCTGAACAGGGCGCGGACGATCACCGGGGATCCGATTTCACCTGTCGACTCGGGCCGTGTACTCTTACTCCTGCGCGCCCCACGGGGAAGATCGCGCAGGCCCCCTTAGCTCAGTCGGCAGAGCGTCTCCATGGTAAGGAGAAGGTCTACGGTTCGATTCCGTAAGGGGGCTCGAGGGTTCAGCTGGACCCATCGCAGCGGTGTAGCTCAGATGGTAGAGCAAGCGGCTCATAATCGCTGTGTCGCCGGTTCAAGTCCGGCCACCGCTACTCTCGTCTTCCGGGCTCGTTGCCGGTGGTCGTAAGAATGGGCGCTTCTGGCGCCCACTTTGCATGTCCGCGCTGTCAGCGTCTAGGCTGGCGCGTCGTAGTTGTTTCCGTTAGCGAGGAAGGCACTCCGCCGTGGCGAAGGCTACCGATGTCCGGCCGAAGATCACTTTGGCGTGTGTGGAGTGCAAGGAGCGCAACTACATCACGCGCAAGAACCGGCGCAACGACCCCGACCGCATCGAGCTGAAGAAGTTCTGCCCGCGTGACGGTCGGCACACGGTCCACCGCGAGACCCGCTGACTGCTGGCCGGCCTCAGGGCCGGCCGTTGTCGAAGCTTTCCGATCGCCGATCTGACCGGTTTGGTGCGGCTCCACCGCCGCCTACCGATCAGGTCGGCGATTGGGCTTTCCGTGTAGGTTCGCGGCATGCCTCTGGACCCTTCCTTCGTCGGCCGGACGTATCCGCCGACCGCCCCCTACCAGGTGGGCCGAGAAAAGATCCGCGAGTTCGCCAGCGCCATCGGCGCCACCGACCCGGCGCACCACGACCCGGAGGCCGCGCGGGCGCTGGGCCACCCGGACGTGGTCGCCCCGCCGACCTTTCCGGTGATCGTGACGATGGCCGCGAGCAGCCAGATCATCGAAGACCCGGCCCTGGGCGTCGACTACAGCCGTCTGGTGCACGGCGACCAGCGGTTCGCGTACACCCGGCCGGTGGTCGCCGGCGACGAGCTGGTCTGCACCAACACCATCGAGGACGTCAGCACCAGGGGTGGGCACGGCTTCCTGACCACGCGCACCGACGTGAGCACCGTCGGCGGGGAACCCGTCGTCGCGGTCTGGGCCAGGTATGTCATTCGCGGGGAGGCCTGAGATGGAGTTGCCAGCACAGACGTTTCAGGTGACCCGGGCGGACCTGGTCCGCTACGCCGGTGCCTCGGGCGACTTCAACCCGATCCACTGGAGCGACCGGGTCGCCACCAAAGTGGGTCTGCCGGGGGTGATCGCCCACGGCATGTTCACAATGGCGCTGGTCGGGCGGGCGGTCACGGAGTGGGCCGGGTCGCCAGACGCGGTGGTCGAGTACGGCGTGCGTTTCACCCGGCCGGTGGTGGTTCCCGACGATGACCAGGGGACTGAGATCGAGGTGACCGCGCGGGTCCGCGAGGTGACCGAGGACGGCCTGACCCGACTCGAGGTGACCGCCACCTGCCTGGGTGAGAAGGTGCTGTCGCAGGCGCGGGCAACCATCCGGACGGCGCGCTGAACGGTGCCCGCCACGCGTGGCGGAGAGACCGGTTGGGAAAGTCGGGCGGCTACCCGTACACTGGTCCGCCGTGGGGCAAGTGACCCCTGCACGGTCGTCTGTGGCCGCGTGGGGCGAGTGTTGCCACATAGGGGTGTAGCTCAATTGGCAGAGCAGCGGTCTCCAAAACCGCAGGCTGCAGGTTCAAGTCCTGTCACCCCTGCGCCTCAGGCCTGACCGTTCCCGTGGGTCGCGCCGCCACTTGGCGGCGTCCGGCCCGTGGTGGTGGCATCGGCGGGGTGGCTCCGAGGCAATCGGGGCCCTCCGGGTGATCCACCGGCCGCGGCCCGTCGCGGGACGGTTGGGTCCGGCCGGCGTGACCAGCGCCGCGTACGCCACTCGGCGTGCGACCCCAGATTCCGCGACGGAGGGCGAAGTGGCCGACAACAAGCGGCGCGACGACGACGGCGACGATCGTCTGGACGACGAGGTCGTCGACGACGTGGCCGACGACGACGCCTCCGGCGCGGACGAGCCGGTTTCCCGGGGGGGCACCGCCACGCGGTCCCGTGCCCGGGCGGAGTCGGCAGACAGCCGGCCGACCACGCGGTCGGAAACGGGTCGGGTGGGCGTCTTCGGCCGCATCGCCCGGTTCTTCCGCGAGGTCGTAGCTGAACTGCGTAAGGTCATCTGGCCGACCCGCAAGGAGTTGCTGACCTACACCGCCGTGGTGGTGGCGTTCGTCGCGGTGATGCTGACGATCGTGGGTGTGCTGGACTTCGGCTTCGCCAAGGTCGTGTTGTTTGTCTTTGGCAACTCGGACTGACCGGCTGCCTCCAGCCATAGTGACGGAAGTGAGCGAGCGTGCCTGAGTACGACGAGACCGCCGGACCGGTGGACGAGCAGTCCACGGTCGCGACGGCGGCTGGTGACGAGTCGGTTGAGGCCGCCAGCGAGCCGGAGTTCCCTACGACCGAGCCCGCACCGGACGAGGACTACGACCCCGTCGCGGAGCTGAGGCAGAAGCTGCGCTACGCGCCGGGTGACTGGTACGTGGTGCACTCGTACGCCGGCTACGAGAACAAGGTCAAGACCAACCTCGAGACCCGGATCACGAGCCTCGACATGGAGGACTTCATCTACCAGGTCGAGGTGCCGACCCGGGAAGAGGTCGAGGTCAAGAACGGTAAGCGTTCGCAGATCCAGGCCAAGGTCTTCCCGGGTTACATCCTGGTTCGGATGGAGCTGACCGCCGAGTCGTACTCCTGTGTCCGGAACACCCCGGGTGTGACCGGCTTCGTCGGTGCGACCGACCGGGCCGACCGGCCTGCTCCGCTCTCGCTCGACGAGGTGCTGAAGTGGCTGGCGCCGGCTGTCGAGACCGAGCAGAAGAAGTCGAAGCCGGAGATCAAGGTCCTCGACTTCGAGGTGGGCGACTCCGTCACCGTCACCGACGGCGCGTTCGCGTCGCTGCCGGCCACGATCAGCGAGATCAACGCCGACCAGCAGAAGCTCAAGGTGCTGGTGTCGATCTTCGGTCGTGAGACTCCGGTGGAGCTCAACTTCAACCAGGTCGCCAAGATCTGATTGGTCGTCGGCGGCGGGCCCGGCCCGCCGCCGACGTCGGCGTACGCGCTCTCGCTCGACCTCGGCGGACGAGTGGGCTGCGGCCTGCGCTACTCTTGAATGTCGCCGCTGTCGCACCGCGCTGACCGTGCGCGCCCGAGGGCGGCGACAGCCGCATTTTCCCAGCTCCAAGCCCCAGGAAGTGACATGCCTCCGAAGAAGAAGCTCGTCAAGACGTTCACGCTTCAGCTGCCGGCGGGCCAGGCCACGCCGGCGCCGCCGGTCGGCCCCGCGCTCGGCCAGCACGGCGTGAACATCATGGAGTTCTGCAAGTCCTACAACGCGCAGACCGAGTCTCAGCGGGGCGACATCGTCCCCGCCGAGATCAGCGTGTTCGAGGACCGGTCCTTCACGTTCGTGCTGAAGACCCCGCCCGCTGCCCGGCTGCTGATCAAGGCCGCCGGTGTGCAGAAGGGTTCGGGTGTTCCGCAGTCCGAGAAGGTCGGCTCGGTCAGCCGCGCCCAGCTGCGTGAGATCGCCGAGAAGAAGATGGCCGACCTCAACGCCAACGACATCGCCCAGGCCGAGAAGATCATCGCCGGCACCGCCCGGTCGATGGGCATCACCGTCAACGACTGACGTCGGCCCCGGCCTTCGACCCAAACCGTGGGAGGGCTCGCGCCGAGCGGCCCGCCAGAGACCACAGGAGTAATCAGCAATGCAGCGCAGCAAGAGCTACCGCAAGGCCGCCGATGTCATCGACCGGTCGAAGCTCTACACCCCCACCGAGGCCGTGAAGCTGGCCAAGGAGACCACCAACGTCAAGTTCGACGCCACGGTCGAGGTCGCCATGCGCCTCGGCGTCGACCCCCGCAAGGCGGACCAGATGGTCCGCGGCGTGGTCAACCTGCCGCACGGCACCGGTAAGACCGCCCGCGTGATCGTGTTCGCCAGCGGCGCGAAGGCCGAAGAGGCCGTCGCCGCCGGTGCGGACGAGGTGGGCACCGATGAGCTGGTCGCCCGCATCCAGGGTGGTTGGCTGGACTTCGACGCGGCGATCGCCACGCCGGACCAGATGGCCAAGATCGGCCGGATCGCGCGGATCCTGGGCCCGCGCGGTCTCATGCCGAACCCGAAGACCGGCACGGTGACCATGGACGTCACCAAGGCGGTGTCGGACATCAAGGGCGGCAAGATCACCTTCCGGGTGGACAAGCACTCCAACCTGCACCTGATCATCGGCAAGGCCTCCTTCACGGAGACCCAGCTGGTGGACAACTACGCTGCGGTGCTCGACGAGGTGCTGCGTGCCAAGCCGTCCGCGGCCAAGGGCAAGTACCTTCGCAAGGTCATCCTGACCACCACGATGGGCCCGGGCGTCCCGGTCGACCCGAACCTGGTGAAGAACCTTCGGGAGGACCAGGCCGACGCCTGAGTCGACAGATCGCTCCGCCGGGGCGCCGCCACGACAGTGGCGGCGCCCCGGCGCGTTCCCGGTGTGGCAGGCTCGACGCCATGCGCCTGGAGAACGTCTGGTTGCGGTACCACCGGCGGGGGCCGTGGGTGCTGCACGGCATCGACGTGCGGATCGGTCCCGGCGAGGTGGCGATCGTGCTGGGCCGTAACGGGGTGGGCAAGTCGACACTGCTCCAGGTGGCCGCAGGGGTCCTCCACCCGGGCCGGGGCCGGGTCACCGACCGGCCGGCACGGGTGGGCTGGGTGCCGGAGCGTTTTCCCGCGGACCAACCGTTCACTGTGACCCGCTATCTGACCGGGATGGCCCGGGTGGCAGGGCTGGGCAGCGCCGCGGCCGACGAGGCGGTGACCTCCTGGACGGACCGGCTCGGGCTGTCCGCCTTCCGCTCGGTCCGGTTGCCGGAGCTGTCCAAGGGCACCGCGCAGAAGGTCGGCCTCGCCCAGGCGCTGCTGCGCCCACCGGGCCTGCTGGTGCTCGACGAGCCCTGGGAGGGGCTGGACGCCACCACCCGTGAGTTGGTGCCCGAGCTGATCGCCGAGGTGCTCGCCGCCGACGGGTCAGTCCTGGTCAGTGACCATCGCGGCGAGACGGTCCGGCTCCCGGCCGCGCGCCGCTGGTTGGTGGCCGACGGCTCGCTCACCGAGGAGACGTCGTCGACGGACGAGACGATCGCTGTGGTCGAGGTCGCGGTGCCGGCCGCGCGGGTCGCCGGCACCGTCGCCCGGTTGCGCGCCGAGGGCCATCAGGTGCTGCGGGTACGCTCCGACGCCTCCACCGCCGCACCCCAGGCCGCTGACGTCACTGTCGAGTCGGCAGCGGGGGAGACCCGGTGAGCGCCCTGGTCCGCATGCGGTTGGCCGGTTTCCTGCGCACCGGCCGGGCGTTGGCGCCGTTGCTCGCCGGCCTGATCACGCTCGGCACCCTCTACGGCGGTGGGCGGGCCCAGCCGGCGGAGGCGTACGGGGTCTCCGCGGTGGTGCTCTTTCCGGTGCTCGCCTGGCAAACCAAGATCCTGTTGGACGTCGAGCCGGACGTGCAGCGTCGGCTGGCGCAGGTGACGGTCGGGGTGGCCCGGGAGCGGTTGGCCGGGCTGCTCGCCGCCGCGGTGGCGGCGCTGGTGACGGTGGCCGTCGCGCTGCTCTTTCCGTGGCTGGTCGGCGGGGTGTCCGGCCCGGTCGACCCGGGGGACCGGTCGATTCCGGTCGGGCTCGCGCTGGGATTGTGGGCGCACGTGCTGGTCGTACCCGCTGCGGTTGCCCTTGGGGCGCTGGCCAGCCGGGCGTCGGTGGGCGGCGCCGGGTACGGCGTCGCGGTGTTGGCCCTGGGCGGGGTCGGCGCTGTGGTGTTCGGCCTGACCGGCTCGGTGGCCCCCTGGCTGGCGCCGCCGATCATGGCGGCCGCTCGGACCACCGCCGGCGACGCCGCCGGGCTGACACTGCTGGGGTTGAGTGGGTGGGCGTTGGCCTGGAGCGCCGCTGTCGTCGGCGGATACCTGTGGCGTCGGCGGGCGCAGGGCTGACCGCCGCTGGCACGGGTGACGTGGCTCACCGGGCGCGATTTGGCGCTGCTGGTCGGGGCGCGTACTCTTCAACCGTCATCCGTGTTCTCATGGATGAGGAACCACCCAAAGACCGCTGGTCACCGTGCTTCGGCACGGTCGAAGGTCCCGCGACGACGGGCGACCCGCGTAGGGCGGCAAGCGTAACTCGGCAGTGAGCATGGTCCGCCGACCATGACGATCCGCCGGCCCTCGCCCCGTGCGCCCTGCGCCGGGGCTTTTTCGTTGTCGCGTCGCCTCCGCCCCCGTTCCGGCTTCGGCCGAGACAGGGACCAGCCTCGAGTAACGAGAGAGGAGGGACATGGCGGACAAGCCGATCCGGGCCGACAAGGCCACGGCCGTCGCTGAGCTGACCGAGAGCTTCCGCAGTTCGGGCGCCACCGTGCTGACCGAGTACCGCGGTCTGACGGTTTCCCAGCTCACCCAGCTTCGGCGCTCGCTCGGCGCCGATACCAGCTACACGGTCGCGAAGAACACGCTGGCCAAGCGTGCTGCGACGGACGCGGGCATCACCGGCCTCGACGAGCTGTTCACCGGTCCTACCGCGCTGACTTTCGTTTCGGGCGACGTCGTCGAGGCGGCGAAGGGGCTTCGCGACTTCGCGAAGGCCAACCCGAAGCTCGTCATCAAGGGCGGTGTCTTCGAGGGCAAGGCCATCACCGCGGCCGAGGTCACGAAGCTCGCCGACCTTGAGTCCCGCGAGGTGCTGCTGGCCAAGCTGGCCGGCGCGATGAAGGGCAACCTGAGCAAGGCCGCGGCCCTGTTCCAGGCCCCGCTGTCGAAGACCGCCCGTCTGGCGGCTGCACTGCAGGACAAGCGCGAGAAGGAGGGCGCCGAGGCGGCCTGAGGCCCCCACGGCGCACCAGTTCTTACTTAACAGAATCAGGAAAGGACGCCAGATATGGCGAAGCTCAGCACCGACGAGCTGCTCGACGCGTTCAAGGAGATGACGCTGATCGAGCTCTCTGAGTTCGTGAAGCAGTTCGAGACGACCTTCGAGGTCACCGCTGCCGCTCCGGTCGCGATCGCCCAGGGTGGCGGCGGCGCCGCCGCGGCCGAGGCCGAGCCGGAGCAGGACGAGTTCGACGTCATCCTCGAGGCTGACGGTGGCAAGAAGATCCAGGTCATCAAGGTCGTGCGTGAGCTGACCGGCCTGGGCCTCAAGGAGGCCAAGGACGCGGTCGAGTCCGCGCCGAAGGCCATCCTGGAGAAGGTCAACAAGGAGACCGCCGACAAGGCGAAGGCCAAGCTCGAGGGTGAAGGCGCCAAGGTCACCCTCAAGTGACCTGACGTTCCACAAACGCGTACCCGGCTCGTGAGCTGGGACACCATCGCGTCACGGCGGGCGGTGATCCGACACGGATCACCGCCCGCCGTGTTTGTGGATCTGGCCGCGACCGGTCCTGAGCTGCGCTCCAACAATGGGTACCCTTGACCCGAACGAGCGTGGCGGGTCGCCCTCCAGTGGGAAACAAGGGACAACCCGGATACCGGCCCTTGACGCGGCCCGGGGCTGCCAGGCACGCTGACACCAGCAAGACACCGCGCTTGCGACGGCCACGACGTGGGTATGACAGCGGCGGCACCATCAGCCGCTGTAACCCGAGCGGCCCAGTGGGGAGTTGCGTTCTGAGCGGCCCGGCAGACCCCGGTTGACGGGGGCCGAGGCGCGCTCCGCAAACAACCTGCGGGGTGGGCTGGACAGCGGTTAGCCTCTCGGCTACACTGCTAGTTTGCGCTGCCTTCCGACTTGACCCCTGCTCGGAAATGTCCGTTTACGGATATTTCTGGTGGGGTCATTGGAGTGCACGCGTACCAGCCGTTCTGCAGCACCGGTCCTCGGAAGGACGCATCTTGGCAGCTTCCCGCCCTGCGAAGACCAGTCGTACGTCGAGCGCATTCGCTCCCCGCCGAGTTTCATTCGGCAGGATCACCGAACACCTCGAGGTCCCCAACCTCCTTGCCATCCAAAACGAGTCCTTCGACTGGCTCGTCGGCAACGAGGCTTGGCAGGGCCGGTCGGCGGACGACCCGCACGCACGATCGGGTCTCGCGGAGATCCTTGAAGAGATCAGTCCCATTGAGGACTTCTCCGGCACCATGTCACTCTCCTTCTCGGCGCCGCGCTTCGACGAGGTCAAGGCCTCGATCGAGGAGTGCAAGGAGAAGGACCTGACCTACTGCGCTCCGCTCTTCGTGACCGCGGAGTTCACCAACAACACCACTGGCGAGATCAAGAGCCAGACGGTGTTCATGGGTGACTTCCCGATGATGACGCCCAAGGGCACCTTCGTCATCAACGGCACCGAGCGCGTCGTGGTCAGCCAGCTCGTCCGTTCTCCGGGCGTGTACTTCGACAAGCAGCCGGACAAGACCTCCGACCGCGACCTCTCCAGCGTCAAGGTCATCCCGAGTCGGGGTGCCTGGCTGGAGTTCGACATCGATAAGCGCGACACGGTCGGCGTACGCATCGACCGCAAGCGTCGGCAGGCCGTCACCGTCCTGCTCAAGGCCATCGGATGGTCGGCCGAGCGGATCCGTGAGAAGTTCGGCTGGTCCGAGCTGATGATGACCACGCTCGAGAAGGACCACATCGCCGGCGCCGACGAGGCTCTGCTCGACATCTACCGCAAGCTGCGCCCTGGCGAGCCGCCGACGCGCGAGAACGCCCAGACCCTGCTCGACAACCTCTTCTTCAACCCGAAGAGGTACGACGTCGCCAAGGTCGGGCGCTACAAGTTCAACAAGAAGCTGGAAGTTGGCGTGCCGATCACCACCGGCACGCTGACCGAGGACGACATCGTCGCCACCGTGGAGTACCTGTGCCGGCTGCACGCCGGTGAGGACGGCTACGAGGCCGACGACATCGACCACTTCGGCAACCGGCGCCTCCGTACCGTGGGCGAGCTGATCCAGAACCAGGTTCGGGTCGGCCTTTCCCGGATGGAGCGGGTCGTCCGCGAGCGGATGACCACGCAGGACGTCGAGGCGATCACCCCGCAGACCCTGATCAACATCCGCCCGGTGGTGGCGGCGATCAAGGAGTTCTTCGGGACGTCCCAGCTGTCCCAGTTCATGGACCAGACCAACCCGCTGGCGGGCCTGACCCACCGGCGTCGGCTGAGCGCGCTCGGCCCGGGTGGTCTGTCCCGGGAGCGGGCCGGCTTCGAGGTCCGCGACGTGCACCCGTCCCACTACGGCCGGATGTGCCCGATCGAGACGCCGGAAGGCCCGAACATCGGCCTGATCGGCGCGCTGTCCACCTTCGCCCGGGTCAACCCGTTCGGCTTCATCGAGACGCCGTACCGGAAGGTCGTCGAGGGTCGGGTCACCGACCAGATCGACTACCTGACCGCGGACGAGGAGGACCGGTTCGTCAAGGCCCAGGCCAACGCGCGCCTGAAGGCTGACGGCACGTTCGCCGAGGAGCGGGTGCTCTGCCGTCGTAAGGGCGGCGAGACCGAGGACGTCCTCCCCGGTGCCGTCGACTACATGGACGTCTCGCCCCGGCAGATGACCTCGGTCGCGACCGCCATGATCCCGTTCCTCGAGCACGACGACGCCAACCGGGCACTGATGGGCGCGAACATGCAGCGCCAGGCGGTGCCGCTGGTCAAGGCCGAGGCGCCGCTCGTGGGTACGGGCATGGAGTACCGGGCCGCTGTCGACGCTGGCGACGTGGTGGTCGCCGAGGTCGGCGGTGTGATCGAGGATCTCTGCGCCGACTACGTCACCATCCACCAGGATGACGGCCACCGCCGGACGTACCTGCTGCACAAGTTCCGCCGCTCCAACGCCGGCTCCTGCGTCAACCAGAAGCCGGTCGTCTTCGAGGGCGACCGCGTCGAGGCCGGTCAGGTCATCGCCGACGGTCCGTGCACCGACGAGGGCGAGATGGCACTCGGACGCAACCTGCTGGTGGCGTTCATGTGCTGGGAGGGCCACAACTACGAGGACGCGATCATCCTGTCGCAGCGCCTCGTGCAGCAGGACGTGCTCACCTCGATCCACATCGAGGAGCACGAGGTCGACGCCCGGGACACCAAGCTCGGTCCGGAGGAGATCACCCGCGACATCCCGAACGTCAGCGAGGAAATGCTCGCTGACCTCGACGAGCGCGGCATCATCCGGATCGGCGCCGAGGTCGTCCCCGGTGACATCCTGGTCGGCAAGGTCACGCCCAAGGGTGAGACCGAGCTGACCCCGGAGGAGCGCCTGCTCCGCGCGATCTTCGGTGAGAAGGCGCGTGAGGTTCGGGACACCTCGCTGAAGGTGCCGCACGGCGAGACCGGCACGGTCATCGGTGTGCGCACGTTCTCCCGCGAGGACGGCGACGAGTTGCCGCCGGGTGTCAACGAGCTGGTCCGGGTCTACGTCGCCCAGAAGCGCAAGATCCAGGACGGCGACAAGCTCGCCGGCCGGCACGGCAACAAGGGTGTCATCTCGAAGATCCTGCCGATCGAGGACATGCCGTTCCTCGAGGACGGCACCCCTGTCGACATCGTGCTCAACCCGCTCGGTGTGCCGAGCCGGATGAACATCGGCCAGGTGCTGGAGACCCACCTCGGTTGGGTCGCCAAGACCGGTTGGAAGGTCGAGGGTGACGACGCCGACTGGAAGCGTCAGCTGCGCTCGATCGACGCGCACGAGTCCGAGGGCGACACCAACGTGGCCACCCCGGTCTTCGATGGTGCTCGCGAGGAGGAGATCTCCGGTCTGCTCGAGTCGACCCTGCCCAACCGGGACGGCAAGCAGCTGATCGGTCGTACCGGCAAGGCGCAGCTGTTCGACGGTCGTTCCGGTGAGCCGCTGCCGGACCCGATCGCTGTCGGCTACGTCTACATCCTGAAGCTCAACCACCTGGTCGACGACAAGATCCACGCTCGTTCGACCGGCCCGTACTCGATGATCACGCAGCAGCCGCTGGGTGGTAAGGCGCAGTTCGGTGGTCAGCGTTTCGGTGAGATGGAGTGCTGGGCGATGCAGGCGTACGGCGCTGCCTACGCCCTGCAGGAGCTGCTCACGATCAAGTCCGACGACGTGCTCGGCCGAGTGAAGGTCTACGAGGCCATCGTCAAGGGCGAGAACATCCCGGAGCCGGGCATCCCGGAGTCGTTCAAGGTGCTGCTCAAGGAGCTGCAGTCGCTGTGCCTCAACGTTGAGGTTCTCTCCAGCGACGGTGTGGCCCTGGAAATGCGCGAGACCGACGACGAGGTGTTCCGGGCCGCTGAGGAGCTGGGCATCGACCTGTCCCGGCGCGAGCCGAGCTCGGTCGAAGAGGTCTGAGGTGAGCGGTCGGGGGCCGGCTCGCCGGCCCCCGACCCCACCCGAGAATTAGCAGTACAGACGACGACATAGGGGACATAGTGCTCGACGTCAACTTCTTCGACGAGCTGCGCATTGGTCTCGCCACCGCCGACGACATCCGTCAGTGGTCGCACGGCGAGGTCAAGAAGCCTGAGACGATCAACTACCGCACCCTGAAGCCGGAAAAGGACGGGCTCTTCTGCGAGAAGATCTTCGGTCCGCAGCGGGACTGGGAGTGCTACTGCGGTAAGTACAAGCGCGTCCGGTTCAAGGGCATCATCTGTGAGCGCTGCGGCGTCGAGGTGACTCGCTCCAAGGTCCGCCGTGAGCGGATGGGGCACATCGAGCTCGCCGCTCCGGTGACCCACATCTGGTACTTCAAGGGTGTTCCGAGCCGGCTGGGTTACCTGCTGGACCTCGCTCCCAAGGACCTCGAGAAGATCATCTACTTCGCCTCGTACGTCGTGACGAGCGTGGACGCGGAGTCGCGTCACCGCGACCTCTCGACGATCGAGAACGAGATCCTGGCCGAGAAGCGGCAGTCCGAGAACAGCCGCGACTCGGAGATCGAGAAGCGCGCCGCCAAGCTCGAGGCCGACCTGGCCGAGCTGGAGGCCGAGGGTGCCAAGGCGGACGTCCGGCGCAAGGTCAAGGAGGGCGGAGAGCGCGAGATGCGCCAGATCCGCGACCGGGCCCAGCGCGAGATCGACCGCCTGGACGAGGTGCTGGACACCTTCCGCAAGCTGGAGCCGAAGCAGCTGGTCACCGACGAGCTGCTCTACCGCGAGCTGCGCGACCGGTTCGGTGAGTACTTCACCGGTTCCATGGGCGCCGAGGCGATCAAGGCGCTGGTCCAGAACATGGACCTCGACGCCGAGGCCGAGAGCCTGCGGGAGACCATCCGGTCCGGCAAGGGCCAGCGGAAGATCCGGGCGCTCAAGCGGCTCAAGGTCGTCGCGGCGTTCCTGAACACCCGCAACTCGCCGCTCGGCATGGTGCTGGACTGCGTCCCGGTCATCCCGCCGGACCTGCGCCCGATGGTGCAGCTCGACGGTGGCCGCTTCGCGACCTCCGACCTGAACGACCTGTACCGCCGCGTGATCAACCGGAACAACCGCCTCAAGCGACTGATCGACCTCGGCGCGCCCGAGATCATCGTCAACAACGAGAAGCGGATGCTCCAGGAGGCCGTCGACGCGCTGTTCGACAACGGCCGTCGCGGCCGGCCGGTCACCGGCCCGGGTAACCGCCCGCTCAAGTCGCTGTCCGACATGCTCAAGGGCAAGCAGGGCCGGTTCCGCCAGAACCTGCTGGGCAAGCGCGTCGACTACTCCGGCCGTTCGGTCATCGTGGTCGGCCCGAAGCTCAAGCTGCACCAGTGCGGTCTGCCCAAGCAGATGGCGCTGGAGCTGTTCAAGCCCTTCGTGATGAAGCGGCTGGTGGATCTGAACCACGCACAGAACATCAAGTCCGCCAAGCGGATGGTCGAGCGTCAGCGCCCGGTCGTGTGGGACGTGCTGGAAGAGGTCATCGGCGAGCACCCGGTGCTGCTCAACCGGGCGCCGACCCTGCACCGCCTGGGCATCCAGGCCTTCGAGCCGCAGCTGGTCGAGGGCAAGGCCATCCAGATCCACCCGCTGGTCTGCACCGCGTTCAACGCCGACTTCGACGGTGACCAGATGGCGGTGCACGTGCCGCTGTCCGCCGAGGCTCAGGCCGAGGCGCGGATCCTGATGCTGTCGTCGAACAACATCCTCAAGCCGGCCGACGGTAAGCCGGTCACCATGCCTACCCAGGACATGGTCATCGGTCTGTACCACCTCACCCACCTCACCGCCGGTGAGAAGGGCGAGGGCCGGGCGTTCAGCTCGGACGCCGAGGCGCGGATGGCCTTCGACAACGGCGAGCTGCACCTGCAGGCGCCGGTGAAGATCCGCCTGCGTGGCGTGGTCGGTGTCGACAACGGCAACGGCTCCGAGGCGTGGAGCGCCCCGGAGGGCTGGGTCGAGGGTGACCCGCTGACCGTGGAGACCACCCTGGGTCGGGTGCTGTTCAACGAGACGCTGCCGCAGGGCTACCGCTTCGTGAACTACGAGATCCGCAAGGGTCAGCTCTCCGCGATCGTCAACGACCTCGCCGAGCGCTTCCCCAAGGTGGCGCTGGCCGCCACCCTGGACGGGCTCAAGGAGGCCGGTTTCCACTGGGCCACCTGGTCCGGCGTGACGATCGGCATGGAGGACGTCATCGCTCCGCCGCGCAAGGCGGAGATCCTGGCGAAGTACGAGAAGGACGCCGACCAGATCGACAAGCAGTACCAGCGTGGTCTGATGACCGCCGAGGAGCGTCGCGGCGAGCTCATCGAGATCTGGACCAAGGCGACCAACGAGGTCGCCAAGGAGATGGACACCGCGCTGCCGCAGGAGAACCCGCTGTGGAAGATGATCAACTCGGGTGCTCGCGGTAACCTGCTCCAGCTCCGGCAGATCGCGGCGATCCGTGGTCTGGTGGCCAACCCCAAGGGTGAGATCATCCCGCGGCCGATCAAGGCCAGCTACCGGGAGGGTCTGTCCGTGCTGGAGTACTTCATCTCCACGCACGGTGCCCGTAAGGGTCTCGCCGACACCGCGCTGCGGACCGCCGACTCGGGTTACCTGACCCGTCGTCTGGTGGACGTCTCGCAGGACGTCATCATCCGCGAAGAGGACTGCGGCACCGACCGGGCGATCCCGATGCAGATCGGCGAGAAGCTGGACGGCAAGCTCGTCGTCCACACCCACGCCGAGACCAGCGTGCACGCCCGGACCCTCGCCGACGACATCAAGGGGCCGGACGGCACCGTGGTGGCCGAGCGCGGTCAGGACATCAACTCCATCGGGGTCGACAAGATCGTCGCCGCTGGTGTGGAGACGGTCCGGGTGCGCAGCGTGCTCACCTGCGAGTCGAAGCTGGGCGTCTGCGCGGCCTGCTACGGCAGGTCGCTGCCGACCGGTAAGTCGGTCGACATCGGCGAGGCGGTCGGCATCATCGCCGCCCAGTCCATCGGTGAGCCCGGTACGCAGCTGACGATGCGTACCTTCCACACCGGTGGTGTCGCGGGTGAGGACATCACCCAGGGTCTGCCGCGTGTTCAGGAAATCTTCGAGGCTCGGGTCCCGAAGGGTAAGGCGCCCATCGCCGACACCCCCGGTCGGATCCGGATCGAGGATGGCGAGCGCTCGCGCAAGATCATCGTGGTGCCGGACGACGGCAGCGAAGAGATCGTCTACGACAAGATCTCCAAGCGCGTCAAGCTCCGTACCCACGACGGCGGTCACGTCGCGGTCGGCGAGAAGCTGACCGAGGGCACCATCGACCCGCACGAGTTGCTGCGGATCATGGGTCCGCGGGCGGTCCAGGTCCACCTGACCAGTGAGGTCCAGGAGGTCTACCGCTCGCAGGGTGTGCTCATCCACGACAAGCACATCGAGATCATCATCCGCCAGATGCTCAAGCGGGTGACGGTCATCGACTCCGGCTCGACCGAGTTCCTGCCGGGTGTGCTCGTCGACCGGGCGCTGTTCGAGTCGGAGAACCGCCGGCTCGTCTCGGAGGGCGGCGAGCCCGCCGCCGGTCGTCCGGTGCTGATGGGTATCACCAAGGCCTCGCTGGCCACCGACTCCTGGCTCTCGGCGGCCTCCTTCCAGGAGACCACCCGGGTGCTGACCGACGCTGCGATCAACTCGCGCAGCGACTCGCTGGTCGGCCTCAAGGAGAACGTGATCATCGGAAAGCTCATCCCGGCCGGTACCGGCATCAGCAAGTACCGCAACGTCCGGGTCGAGCCGACCGAGGAGGCCAAGGCCAAGGTCTACTCGATGACCGGTTACCCGGAGACCGACTACGGGTTCGGGCCGGCCAGTGGGCAGGCCGTGCCGCTGGACGACTTCGACTTCGGGTCGTACCGCTAAGCACCAGTCACACGACGAGGCCCCCGGTGAAAGCCGGGGGCCTCGTCGTGTCCGTGCCCACCCACCCCTGGGCCTGGTTCGGCATGATGGGGGGATGACGACCGCACCCGGGCAGGTGTCCGTCGCCCAACAGGGCGTGCGCCACCCGCTGGACCCGGACCCGGCCCGCGCCACGAAGGCGCGGGCGGTCTTCGCGCTGGGCCTGCTCGGCATGTTGACCGGGCTGTTCATCGGTGGCGTGGTGCCGGCCACCGTGGCGCTGCAACTGGCCCGGCAGGCGCGTCGGGAGGCGTACGCCTCGGGGGGTTTCCTGACCGGCGCCGTCTGGCTGCGACGCGGGGAGTGGATGGCCTGGACCGGCCTGGTGCTGGTCGCGGTCAGTGTGGTGGCCGCGGTGGTCATCGGGGTGGTCCGGTTGGCCGGTGCCCCGTTCGGCCACGACTACCCGGCGAACATGGACTGAGCCACCGGTGACCGCGCCCGGCGCGGGCGGCGGCGCTCGCGGCGGTAGCCTGGCCGATGTCCGCCGTGTGGCGGTGGCGGCCTTTCGACAGGAGGACCTCGTGACGGAACCGGCGCGGCCCCCTGCGGACGAACCGGCCGGCCCGCCGGACCCGCCGGCTCCGCCATCCGAGCCGAGCGACTGGGCGCGACCCGGTCCGAGCGGCGAGACGCACCCACCGGTGTCCATCCCGAGCCCGCCGCCTCCTGCTGCGCCGCCCCCCGGTTGGGGTCCGAACGGCTGGGGCACGACCGCGACGCCCGGCTCCGACCAGCCGTACCCGGTCTCCAGCGCACCGACCTCGACGCCGCAGGGCTGGGGCCCGCCCACCTCCGGGCCGGGTGTGCCGCCCGGCTGGGGCCCGCCGACGGCTGGATCGGGAGCGCCGTACGGCTGGGGTCCGTCCTCGTCCGCGCCGAGTGTGCCGGCTGGGTGGGGTCCGTCGTCGTCTGCGCCGCCGGGGTGGGGTCCGTCCTCGTCTGGGCCGGCTGCGTCGTACGGCTGGGGCCCGCCGTCGTCCGGGCCCGGGGCGGCGCCCGGCTGGGGTCCGCCGCCGCCGGGGCACGGCCCCGGGTGGGGTGGCACGCCGGGTCGTCCGGTACCGCCGCCCACCGACGACCAGCGCCGGCCGCCGAAGCGGGTGGAGGCCGTTTCGGGTACGCCGTTCGGCGTCGTGCACCTGGACGTGCCACCGGTCACGTCCGGGCTGGCCATCGGGGCGCTGGTGGCGGGGATCGCCTCACTCCTGGTCTCACTGCTGGTGATCTGCTTCGGAGTGGCCTTCAAGAACGACGGCGGGGCCTGGGCCTCCGGGGCGTTCGCTGCGCTGGGTGTGCTGGCCGGCGGGGCGGCGGTCGTCATCGGGCTGCTCGGCCGGCGGCAGATCCGGCGGCCGACGGTGCCATCCGCGGTCCAGTTCACCGGCCGCGGGCTGGCGATGGCCGGGATCAGCTGCGGCGCGGCGGGGGCGCTGCTCAGCCTGCTGGGCCTGGGTCTTGCCCTGCTTCTCACGCTGACGTGAGGGTCGTCACCGAGAGATCCGGCACCTGACGGGGGTTTTCCGCGGAAGGCTTCCGGTCACCCCGGGGGCGATGGGTGCTTCTACGGGGAAGCCGGTACACTTGTATTCGTAGGTGCCCATCGCGGGCGACGGGGCAGGACGAGATCCGGCCGGCGGGTGTGAGACAGTCGCCGGGCCATTCCGTTTTGACCTGGGCGGTTGTGGTAGGTACTCTTTCCCCTTGTGCCCGGGCATGCCCGGGCAACTCGTGCGTGCGCTGTTTCCGGCTTACGGACGGCGGCACGACAAGCCAAAGATCCGGGGCGGGGCGACCCGCGCGCCGGTGACAAAACCCGGTACGAACGCGAGAGCGTCGCAACGGGGCCGTGACGAGGGCGACACGCCCGACCGCGGGTGCCGGGGTCTCCGCAAGGCGACCCTGGTCGGAATGTAGGAGAGCCGGTCATCAGGCCGGCTAACGAGCAGACGGCGCGGCCGCGGATGCGGCCGAAGGGAGCGGAGAAACCCGGTGCCCACGATCCAGCAGCTGGTCCGAAAGGGCCGCCAGGCGAAGACGACCAAGACCAAGACCCCGGCGCTGAAGGGTTCCCCTCAGCGGCGCGGCGTGTGCACCCGCGTGTACACCACCACCCCGAAGAAGCCGAACTCGGCGCTGCGCAAGGTCGCTCGCGTGAAGCTCAGCAGCCAGATCGAGGTGACCGCCTACATCCCCGGCGTCGGTCACAACCTGCAGGAGCACTCGATCGTGCTCGTTCGCGGCGGTCGGGTGAAGGACCTCCCCGGCGTGCGTTACAAGATCGTTCGCGGCTCGCTGGACACCCAGGGTGTCCGCAACCGCAAGCAGGCGCGCAGCCGTTACGGCGCGAAGAAGGAGAAGAGCTGACATGCCGCGTAAGGGACCCGCTCCGCGGCGGCCACTGGTCGCTGACCCGGTGTACAACTCGCCGCTGGTCACCCAGCTGGTGAACAAGATCCTGCTCCGCGGCAAGCGTCAGCTCGCCGAGTCCATCGTGTACGCGGCCCTCGAGGGCTGCCGCGAGAAGTCCGGCACCGACCCGGTCGTCACCCTCAAGCGGGCGATGGACAACGTCAAGCCGACCCTCGAGGTGCGCAGCCGTCGTGTCGGTGGCGCCACCTACCAGGTTCCGGTCGAGGTCCGCCCGACCCGGGCGACCACCCTGGGCCTGCGCTGGCTGGTCACGTACTCCCGCGCCCGGCGCGAGAAGACCATGGTCGAGCGGCTGATGAACGAGCTGCTGGACGCGAGCAACGGCCTCGGTGCCGCCGTCAAGCGGCGCGAGGACACGCACAAGATGGCCGAGTCGAACAAGGCCTTCGCGCACTACCGCTGGTAACACCCTGGTTCCGGCGCCTCCGGGCGCCGGAACCGCCACCAGTTGAGTCGAGACGACGATAAGTAGGGATTGAAGTGGCCGCCGCAGACGCGCTCGCCAAGGTACGCAACATCGGCATCATGGCGCACATCGATGCCGGTAAGACCACGACCACCGAGCGAATCCTGTTCTACACCGGCATCACGTACAAGATCGGTGAGGTCCACGAGGGCGCTGCCGTCATGGACTGGATGGAGCAGGAGCAGGAGCGTGGTATCACCATCACCTCCGCTGCTACCAAGTGTGAGTGGAAAGACCACACGATCCAGATCATCGACACGCCTGGCCACGTCGACTTCACGGTCGAGGTCGAGCGGTCGCTGCGGGTCCTGGATGGTGCGGTAGCGGTTTACGACGGTGTCGCCGGCGTGGAACCGCAGACGGAGAACGTCTGGCGGCAGGCCGACAAGTACAACGTCCCGCGTATGTGCTTCGTCAACAAGCTCGACCGGACCGGCGCCGACTTCTTCCGCTGCGTGCAGATGATGATCGACCGGTTGAACGCCACCCCGCTGGTGCTCCAGATCCCGATCGGGCTCGAGGGTGACCACATCGGTGTCGTCGACCTGATCGGCATGCGCGCGCTCACCTGGCGCGGGGAGACCCAGAAGGGTGAGGACTACGCGGTTGAGGAGATCCCGGCCGAGCTGGCCGACTCCGCGGCCGAGTGGCGCGAGAAGCTGATGGAGACCCTCGCCGACGTCGACGACGCGGTGATGGAGAAGTACCTGGAGGGCGAGGAGATCCCCGACGCGGAGATCAAGGCCGCCATCCGGCGTGCCACCATCGCCGGCAAGGCCAACCCGGTGCTCTGCGGCTCGGCGTTCAAGAACAAGGGCGTTCAGCCCATGCTCGACGCCGTGGTCGACTTCCTGCCGTCGCCGCTGGACGTTCCGGCGATCGAGGGTACGGCCACCGACGGCGAGACCCCGCTGCTGCGTAAGCCGTCCAACACGGAGCCCTTCTCCGGCCTGGCCTTCAAGATCCAGACGGACAAGCACCTGGGCAAGCTCACCTACGTGCGGGTCTACTCCGGCACGCTCGATTCCGGTTCCCAGGTGGTCAACTCCACCAAGGACCGCAAGGAGCGGATCGGCAAGATCTACCAGATGCACGCCAACAAGCGGGAAGAGCGTCCGTCGGCGCAGGCCGGCGACATCATCGCCGTGCAGGGTCTCAAGCAGACCACCACCGGCGACACTCTCTCCGACCCGGCGAACCCGGTCATCCTGGAGTCCATGACCTTCCCGGAGCCGGTCATCTCGGTGGCGATCGAGCCGAAGACCAAGTCCGACCAGGAGAAGCTGGGCACTGCCATCCAGCGCCTGGCCGAGGAGGACCCGACCTTCCGCGTCCAGCTGGACGAGGAGACCGGTCAGACGGTCATCTCCGGCATGGGTGAGCTGCACCTGGACATCCTGGTCGACCGGATGCGCCGCGAGTTCAACGTCGAGGCGAACGTCGGCAAGCCGCAGGTGGCGTACCGCGAGACCATCCGCCGCAAGGTGGACAAGGTCGAGTACACCCACAAGAAGCAGACCGGTGGTTCCGGCCAGTACGCCCGCGTGATCGTGAGCGTCGAGCCGCTTCCGCTGGACAACGACTCGCCGACCTACGAGTTCGCGAACGCCGTCAGCGGCGGCCGCATCCCCCGGGAGTTCATCCCCTCGGTGGACGCCGGTGCGCAGGACGCGCTGCAGTACGGCATCCTGGCGGGCTTCCCGCTGGTCGGCGTGAAGCTGACCCTGCTGGACGGCCAGTACCACGAGGTCGACTCGTCGGAAATGGCATTCAAGATCGCCGGCTCGATGGTGATGAAGGACGCGGCCCGCAAGGCCGATCCGGCACTGCTCGAGCCGATGATGGCCGTTGAAGTCACCACTCCTGAGGAGAACATGGGTGACGTCATCGGTGACCTCAACTCCCGCCGCGGCATCATCCAGGCGATGGAGGAGCGCAGCGGCGCCCGCATCGTCCGGGCCCTGGTGCCGTTGTCGGAGATGTTCGGCTACGTCGGCGACCTGCGGTCGAAGACCCAGGGCCGGGCTAGCTACAGCATGCAGTTCGACTCCTACGCCGAGGTTCCGCAGAGCGTCGCGAAGGAGATCATCGCCAAGGCAACGGGCGAGTAGCGCTCTGAGCTGGTGATTCGTGGTTGGTCGCGGGAGGGTTCACCCGCCCGCGGCCACCACGATCGGATCGCGTGAGACCGGGCCTGTAGGCTTCATCGCCGCAGAACCCACAAAGGCTCTCCGGCCGTCAGGCCGGAAAGGCTGTCGACAGAGTCCTAAGCGCCGACCGGCGCGCCGGGCGTACGAACCAAGAAGTCCACAGGAGGACACCAGTGGCGAAGGCTAAGTTCGAGCGGACTAAGCCGCACGTCAACATCGGCACCATTGGTCACATCGACCACGGTAAGACGACGCTGACGGCGGCCATCACCAAGGTCCTGCACGACCAGTACCCGGACCTGAACCCCTACACGCCGTTCGACGAGATCGACAAGGCGCCGGAGGAGAAGGCCCGCGGCATCACGATCTCGATCGCGCACGTCGAGTACCAGACCGAGTCGCGGCACTACGCGCACGTCGACTGCCCTGGGCACGCCGACTACATCAAGAACATGATCACCGGTGCCGCGCAGATGGACGGCGCGATCCTGGTGGTCGCGGCGACCGACGGCCCGATGCCGCAGACCCGCGAGCACGTGCTGCTGGCCCGTCAGGTCGGTGTGCCGTACATCGTCGTGGCGCTCAACAAGAGCGACATGGTCGATGACGAGGAGCTCCTGGAGCTCGTCGAGCTCGAGGTCCGTGAGCTGCTCTCCTCGCAGGAGTACCCGGGTGACGACCTGCCGGTCGTTCGGGTTTCGGCGCTGAAGGCCCTCGAGGGTGACCCCGAGTGGACCGGCAAGCTGCTGGACCTGATGACCGCTGTCGACACCTCGATCCCGCAGCCGGAGCGCGAGGTTGACAAGCCGTTCCTGATGCCGGTTGAGGACGTCTTCACGATCACCGGTCGTGGCACCGTCGTCACCGGTCGCGTGGAGCGCGGCGTTCTCCTGCCGAACGAGGATGTCGAGCTCGTCGGTATCAAGGAGAAGAGCTTCAAGACCAAGGTCACCGCGATCGAGATGTTCCGGAAGACCCTGGACGACGCCCGCGCAGGCGAGAACGTCGGTCTGCTGCTGCGTGGTACCAAGCGCGACGAGGTCGAGCGCGGCATGGTCGTCGTGAAGCCGGGCTCGAACACCCCGCACACGGAGTTCGAGGCGACGGTCTACATCCTCTCCAAGGAGGAGGGTGGCCGTCACACCCCGTTCTTCCAGAACTACCGCCCGCAGTTCTACTTCCGGACCACTGACGTCACCGGTGTCGTCACCCTCCCCGAGGGCACCGAGATGGTCATGCCGGGTGACAACACGTCCATGTCGGTGAAGCTGATCCAGCCCATCGCCATGGAGGAGAACCTCAAGTTCGCGATCCGCGAGGGTGGCCGCACCGTCGGCGCCGGGTTCGTCACCAAGATTAACAAGTGAACTAGGTAACCCCGATTAGACCCGCCGCCGGTCGTGCGGCATACTAGTCAGGTTGCGTAACGACAGTTCGTCGCCTGTGTTCGGCTTTCGCTGAACCTCCGGGTGGCGAGGCAGTCGAGCGTAGGGTGGTTGGCGGCCCAGTCGCCAACCACCCTCGCACGGCGTTCAGGTCGCGGTAATGCGATCGGCGCCTTGACCCCCCGTGCGGTCGGCACCACTCCGGTACCTAGGGGCGGAGCTCGGCCCGAGGGCGCGACACGCCCGACCGCGGGGGTCGGCGAAGTGGGCCTGTGCCAGCCGGTACAGGCGCCCGCAACACAGCGGCATCGAGAGAAGGAACAGAAGCCACCATGGCGGGACAGAAGATCCGCATCCGGCTCAAGGCCTATGACCACGAGGTCGTCGACTCCTCGGCTCGGAAGATCGTCGAGACGGTGACGCGCACCGGGGCGCAGGTCGCGGGCCCGGTGCCGCTGCCCACGGAGATCAACCGTTTCTGCGTTATCCGCTCGCCGCACAAGTACAAGGACTCGCGCGAGCACTTCGAGATGCGCACGCACAAGCGGCTGATCGACATCATCGACCCGACCCCGAAGACGGTCGACTCGCTCATGCGCCTCGACCTGCCGGCTGGCGTCGACATCGAGATCAAGCTGTAGGGACCGGACAAATGGACAGGCAAGTCAAGGGGATCCTGGGCGCCAAGCTCGGCATGACCCAGGTCTGGGAGAACAACCGTGTTGTTCCCGTGACCGTGGTCGAGGCCGGCCCGTGCGTCATCAGCCAGGTTCGTAGCGCCGAGAAGGACGGTTACTCCGCGGTCCAGCTCGCGTACGGCACCATCGACCCGCGCAAGGTCAAGAAGCCGATCAGCGGGCACTACGCCAAGGCGGACGTGGCGCCGCGCCGGCACATCGTCGAGCTGCGCACCACTGACGCTGGGGAATACTCGCTCGGCCAGGAAGTCACTGTCGAGGAGTTCCCGGCCGGCGTCACCATCGACGTCACCGGCAAGACCAAGGGCAAGGGCTACGCCGGCCCGATGAAGCGGCACGGCTTCCACGGCCTGGGCGCCGGCCACGGCGTCGAGCGCAAGCACCGCTCGCCCGGCTCCATCGGCGCCTGCGCCACTCCGGGTCGTGTCTTCAAGGGCACCCGGATGGCCGGCCGTATGGGTGGCGTTCGGTACACCGTGCAGAACCTCACCGTCCAGGCGGTCGACACCGAGAACAACCTGCTGCTCGTCCGGGGTGCCATTCCTGGTCCCAAGGGCGCGCTCGTTCTGGTCCGTACCGCGGCCAAGAGCAAGGTGAAGAAGGGCGGTGCGGCCAAGTGACCACCGTTGACGTGCGCACCGTCGAAGGCACCACCAGCGGCTCCGTGGAGCTGCCGGAGGACATCTTCGACGTGCAGGCCAACGTCGCGCTGATGCACCAGGTCGTGGTGGCCCAGCTCGCGGCGGCCCGACAGGGCACGCACAAGGCCAAGACCCGCGGCGAGGTCGCCGGTGGCGGCAAGAAGCCGTACAAGCAGAAGGGCACCGGTCGCGCCCGGCAGGGCTCGATCCGCGCGCCGCAGTTCGCCGGCGGTGGCGTCGTGCACGGTCCCGTGCCGCGCGACTACAGCCAGCGGACCCCGAAGAAGATGAAGGCCGCCGCTCTGCGGGGTGCCCTCTCCGACCGGGCCCGCGCCGGGCAGGTGCACGTCGTCGAGGCGTTCGTCTCGGGCGAGAAGCCGTCTACCAAGGCGGCCCTGGCCACGCTGACCAAGCTCACCGAGGCCCGTCGGGTCCTGGTCGTGCTGAGCAGCACCGACGAGCTGAACTGGGTGTCGCTGCGCAACGAGCCGCGCGTGCACCTGATCGAGTCCGGCCAGCTGAACACGTACGACGTGCTCGTGGCCGACGACGTGGTCTTCACCAAGGACGCCCTGGACGAGTTCCTGGGCGTGCCCGCCGAGACCACCGAGGAGGGTGGCAAGTGAGCACGATCGCCGACCCGCGCGACATCATCGTGGCGCCGGTCGTCTCGGAGAAGAGCTACAGCGAGCTGAACCGGAACTGGTACACCTTCCTGGTGCACCCGGACGCGAACAAGACCGAGATCAAGATCGCTATCCAGCAGATCTTCAACGTCCGCGTCCTGACGGTCAACACGCTCAACCGCCAGGGTAAGCGCAAGCGCACCAAGACCGGTTTCGGTCAGCGCAAGGCGACCAAGCGGGCGATCGTGAAGCTGGCTGACGGTGACCGCATCGAGGCCTTCGGCGGCCCGGTCAGCTGAGGGGTGTAGACAATGGCTATCCGTAAGTACAAGCCGACGACGCCGGGCCGACGTGGCTCGAGTGTCGCTGACTTCGCCGAGATCACCCGGTCCACGCCGGAAAAGTCGCTGCTGGCTCCGTTGCCGAAGAAGGGCGGGCGTAACGCCCACGGCCGGATCACCACGCGGCACCACGGTGGCGGTCACAAGCGTCAGTACCGTCTGATCGACTTCAAGCGGGTCGACAAGGACGGCGTGCCGGCGAAGGTCGCTCACATCGAGTACGACCCGAACCGCACGGCGCGCATCGCGCTGCTGCACTACGCCGACGGCGAGAAGCGGTACATCCTCGCGCCGAAGGACATGAAGCAGGGCGACCGCGTCGAGTCCGGCCCGGGCGCCGACATCAAGCCGGGTAACAACCTGCCGCTGCGCAACATCCCGGTCGGTACCACGATCCACAACGTGGAGCTGCGTCCGGGTGGCGGGGCCAAGCTGGCCCGTTCCGCCGGCGTCGGCATCCAGCTGCTCGGCCGCGAGGGCGCGTACGCGACCCTGCGTATGCCGTCCGGCGAGATCCGGCGGGTGGACGTTCGCTGCCGCGCCAGCGTCGGCGAGATCGGCAACGCCGATCAGTCGAACATCAACTGGGGCAAGGCCGGCCGGATGCGGTGGAAGGGCAAGCGCCCGACCGTCCGTGGTGTCGCCATGAACCCGGTCGACCACCCGCACGGTGGTGGTGAGGGTAAGACCTCCGGTGGTCGCCACCCGGTCAACCCGCAGGGTAAGCCCGAGGGCCGCACCCGCCGTAAGGGCCAGCCGAGTGACCGGCTGATCGTCCGCCGCCGCTACGCCACGCGTAAGCGCGGCTGAGGGAGATAAGACATGCCTCGCAGCCTGAAGAAGGGCCCGTTCGTAGACGACCACCTGCTCAAGAAGGTGGAAGTTCAGAACGACAAGGGCTCCAAGAACGTGATCAAGACCTGGTCGCGGCGCTCGACGATCATCCCCGAGATGCTGGGGCACACGATCGCCGTGCATGACGGACGCAAGCACGTCCCGGTGTTCGTGACCGAGGCGATGGTCGGGCACAAGCTCGGCGAGTTCGCGCTGACCCGCACTTTCAAGGGTCACGAGAAGGACGACCGGAAGAGCCGTCGGCGCTGACGCCGCGGGCATACGGATAGAGGGAACAAGGGGTTACAGCGATGCCAGGAAAGGGCGACGCTCCGGTGCTTCCGGGCGCGCGGGCGGTTGCGCGGCACGTGCGCATCTCGCCGATGAAGGCGCGCCGGGTGGTCAACCTCGTCCGCGGCCTGCCCGCGAAGGAGGCGCTCACGGTGCTGCAGTTCGCGCCGCAGGCTGCGAGCGAGCAGGTGTACAAGGTGCTCGCTAGCGCGATCGCCAACGCGGAGAACAACGAGCGGCTGGACCCCGACGCGCTGCTCGTCAGCGAGGCCTTCGTGGACGAGGGCCCGACGATGAAGCGGTTCCAGCCGCGGGCGCAGGGTCGGGCGTACCGAATCCGCAAGCGCACCTGCCACATCACTGTGGCGGTCGAAGCGGTCGCGCCGGCAGCGCCGAGGAAGGCCGCGGCGAAGAAGGCCGCCCCGGCCACGGAGGCCGCACCGGCCGAAGCGCAGAGCAAGACGGAGGACGCCGAGTAATGGGTCAGAAGGTTCACCCCACTGGGTTCCGGCTCGGCATCTCGACCGACTGGAAGTCCCGCTGGTTCGCGGACAAGCTCTACAAGGACTACATCGGCGAGGATGTCAAGATCCGCCGCATGATGTCCAAGGGCCTCGAGCGTGCCGGGATTTCCAAGGTCGACATCGAGCGCACCCGCGACCGGGTCCGGGTCGACATCCACACCGCCCGGCCGGGCATCGTCATCGGCCGTAAGGGTGCGGAGGCCGACCGGATCCGCGGCGAGCTTGAGAAGCTCACCGGCAAGCAGGTTCAGCTGAACATCATCGAGGTGAAGAACCCCGAGTCGGACGCTCAGCTGGTCGCGCAGGGCGTGGCCGAGCAGCTGTCCAGCCGGGTCAGCTTCCGTCGGGCGATGCGCAAGGCCATGCAGTCGGCGATGAAGAACCCGGTCTGCAAGGGCATCCGGGTTCAGGTCTCGGGTCGCCTCGGCGGCGCCGAGATGAGCCGGACCGAGTTCTACCGTGAGGGCCGGGTTCCGCTGCACACGCTGCGGGCCAACATCGAGTACGGCTTCTTCGAGGCCCGTACCACGTTCGGTCGGATCGGTGTGAAGGTCTGGATCTACAAGGGCGACGCCGTCCCGGGCCGGGAAGCTCCGGCCGAGGCCGGTCCGTCCCGCCCGCGTCGTGGTGAGCGCGGCGACCGTCCCGAGCGTCCGCGCCGTGGCCGGTCGGGTTCGTCCGGCACCACGGCTGGTGGCACCGAGGCCGGTCGGGCTGCTGCGACCACCATCGCGCAGCAGGCCGAGACGCCGAGCGGCGAGCCGGTCGACAGCGCAGCTGTCGCCGCCACTGCTGCTCCGGCAGAAACGCAGCAGGAGGGCTGACAGATGCTGATGCCGCGCAAGCCCCCGAAGGGCTTCCGCAAGCCGCACCACCCGGACCGCAGTGGCGCGTCCAAGGGTGGTAACCGGGTGGTGTTCGGCGAGTTCGGGATCCAGGCTCTCGAGCCGGCGTACGTGACGAACCGGCAGATCGAGTCGGCACGTATCGCGATGACTCGCCACATCAAGCGTGGTGGCAAGGTCTGGATCACGATCTTCCCGGACCAGGCCCTCACCAAGAAGCCTGCCGAGACCCGGATGGGTTCCGGTAAGGGTTCGCCCGAGTGGTGGGTCGCCAACGTCAAGCCGGGGCGGGTTCTCTTCGAGATGTCCTTCCCCAACGAGCAGACCGCGCGAGAGGCCATGCGTCGCGCGATCCACAAGCTCCCGATGAAGTGCCGCATTGTTACGCGCGAAGTGGGTGAATCCTGATGGCAGCGGGCGTTAAGGCGACCGAGCTGCGTGAGCTCTCCGAAGAGGAGCTGGTCACGAAGCTGCGGGAGGCCAAGGCGGAGCTGTTCAACCTCCGCGTGCAGGCCGCAACCGGGCAGCTCGACAACAACCGGCGGCTGCAGGTCATCCGTCGGGAGATCGCCCGGATCTACACGATCATGCGTGAGCGCGAGCTGGGGCTCTCGGCCGCGCCGACTGAGGTGACTGCATCATGACCGAAGAGACCGCCACCGCCGCCGCGCGGTCGCGCCGCAAGGTCCGCGAGGGCCTGGTGATCAGCGACAAGATGGACAAGACCGTCGTTGTCGAGGTCGAGGACCGGGTTCGGCACGCGTTGTACGGCAAGATCATGCGCCGTACGGCCAAGCTGAAGGTGCACGACGAGCAGAACGCCGCTGGCACCGGTGACCGGGTTCTCATCATGGAGACCCGGCCGCTGAGCGCCACCAAGCGTTGGCGGATCGTGGAGATCCTGGAAAAGGCCAAGTAGCGAAGGCTCGAGCTCGCCCGGCGTTGCGTCGGGCGTAGGTTCCGCCAGGCTCCGGCCGCTACGGCGGCCGGAGAACCGGCAGACATAGGAGATAGACGTGATTCAGCAGGAGTCGCGACTGCGCGTCGCCGACAACACGGGTGCTCGGGAGATCCTGTGCATCCGGGTTCTCGGCGGCTCGGGTCGGCGCTACGCGAGTATCGGCGACGTCATCGTGGCCACGGTCAAGGACGCGATCCCGGGTGCCGGTGTGAAGAAGGGCGACGTCGTCAAGGCTGTCGTCGTTCGCACGGCCAAGGAGAGGCGGCGTCCGGACGGCTCGTACATCCGCTTCGACGAGAACGCCGCCGTCATCATCAAGGACGGCGGGGACCCGCGTGGAACCCGTATCTTCGGCCCGGTGGGCCGGGAGCTGCGGGACAAGCGGTTCATGAAGATTATTTCCCTCGCGCCGGAGGTGTTGTGACCGTGAAGGTCAAGAAGGGCGACACGGTCGTCGTCATCGCCGGCAAGGACAAGGGTGCCAAGGGCAAGGTCATTCAGGCCTACCCGCGGCAGGACAAGGTCCTGGTCGAGGGCGTGAACCGGGTCAAGAAGCACACCCGCATCAGCACGACCCAGCGTGGCGCCAAGACCGGCGGCATCGTCACTCAGGAGGCCCCGATCCACGTCTCGAACGTGCAGGTCCTGGACTCCGACGGCAAGCCGACCCGCGTCGGTTACCGGATCGACGACAACGGCCAGAAGGTCCGCATCGCGCGTAGCACCGGTAAGGACCTGTGATGACCACGGCTACCGAAAAGACCCTGCCGCGCCTCAAGGAGCGGTACCGCAACGAGATCGTGGCGCAGCTGCGTGAGCAGCGCAGCTACGGCAACCCCATGCAGGTGCCGCGGCTGGTCAAGATCGTCGTCAACATGGGTGTCGGCGAGGCTGCTCGCGACGCCAAGCTGATCGACGGCGCGGTCCGCGACCTCGCCACGATCACCGGCCAGAAGCCGCAGGTGCGGCGGGCGACCAAGTCCATCGCGCAGTTCAAGCTCCGCGAGGGCATGCCGATCGGCGCGAAGGTCACCCTTCGCGGCGACCGGATGTGGGAGTTCATGGACCGGCTGCTCTCCATCGCGCTGCCGCGTATCCGCGACTTCCGCGGCCTGGACGGGCGCAAGCTGGACGGGCACGGCAACTACACGTTCGGTCTGACCGAGCAGTCGGTGTTCCACGAGATCGACCAGGACCGGATCGATCGCCAGCGGGGCATGGACATCACGGTGGTCACGACCGCCACGACCGACGACGAGGGCCGGGCGCTGCTCAAGCTCCTGGGCTTCCCGTTCAAGGAGAACTGAGATGGCCAAGAAGGCGCTGATCATCAAGGCGGCCGCGAAGCCGAAGTTCTCGGTTCGCGCGTACACCCGCTGCCAGCGGTGCGGGCGTCCGAAGGCGGTCTACCGCAAGTTCGGGCTCTGCCGGGTCTGCATCCGGGAGATGGCTCACCGCGGTGAGCTGCCGGGCGTGTCCAAGGCTTCCTGGTAAGGGCGACCGCGTCCCGGCCGTCGGCCGGGAACTCCTGCACCGATTAGGTATTGCTCTTCGCCGTAGGCCCGGGGCTGATGCCCCGGGAACCCCGGCGAGAAAGGCTGACGAAATCCATGACGATGACCGACCCGATCGCAGACATGCTCACGCGTCTGCGTAACGCCAACCAGGCGTACCACGATCAGGTGAAGATGCCCTACTCCAAGATCAAGGCGAACATCGCCGAGGTCCTGAAGGCCGAGGGTTACATCGCCACCTGGTCGGTCGAGGAGCCCGAGGAGGGCGCCGTCGGCAAGCGACTGGTCGTCGAGCTGAAGTACGGCCAGAACCGCGAGCGGAGCCTGGCCGGCATCAAGCGCGTGTCCAAGCCCGGTCTCCGGGTGTACGCCAAGTCGGACGGGCTCCCGCGGGTGCTCGGTGGGCTGGGCGTGGCGATCATTTCGACGTCCCAGGGGCTGCTGACCGACCGGCAGGCCCGCAAGCGGAGTGTTGGCGGGGAAGTCCTCGCCTTCGTCTGGTAACGGGAGACAGGTAGAAATGTCGCGAATTGGACGTAAGTCGATCCCGGTGCCAGCCGGCGTCGACATCACGATCGACGGGCAGACCGTCAAGGTCAAGGGCCCCAAGGGCCAGCTCCAGCACACCCTCGCCGAGCCGATCACGGTCGAGCGGGCCGAGGATGGGCAGCTGAGCGTCAACCGGCCGAACGACGAGCGCAAGGCCAAGGAACTCCACGGCCTGAGCCGTACGCTGGTTGCCAACATGATCGTCGGGGTCACCGAGGGCTACCGCAAGAGCCTGGAGATCGCCGGCACCGGTTACCGGGTCACCGCCAAGGGTTCGGATCTCGAGTTCGCGCTCGGGTTCTCGCACCCGGTGGTCGTCCCCGCCCCGGCGGGCATCACCTTCACGGTGGAGCGGCCGACCCTGTTCCACGTGGCTGGCATCGACAAGCAGCAGGTCGGTGAGGTCGCCGCCAACATCCGGAAGATCCGCCCGCCGGAGCCCTACAAGGGCAAGGGCGTCAAGTACCAGGGCGAGGTCATCCGCCGCAAGGCTGGAAAGGCAGGTAAGAAGTGAGCGCCACGCTGCTCAAGCGCCGCCGCGGTGTCGCCGCCAAGCGCGCCGTTGGGCGTGCGCGTCGACACTTCCGCGTCCGCAAGAACGTCAGCGGTACGGCCGAGCGTCCGCGCCTGGTCGTCACCCGCTCGCTGCGGCACATGGTCGCCCAGGTCGTCGACGACACCAAGGGTCACACCCTGGCGTCGGCGTCGACCCTGGACGCCTCGCTGCGCGGTGCGGAGGGCGACAAGAGCGCCCTGGCTGGCAAGGTGGGCGCGCTGCTCGCCGAGCGGGCCAAGGCCGCCGGCGTCTCCAAGGTCGTCTTCGACCGCGGCGGCAACCGGTACGCGGGGCGAGTCGCCGCGCTTGCCGACGCCGCCCGCGAAGCCGGGCTCGAGTTCTAACAACCCCGTCACGAGAGAGAAGGAAGGCTGCTGATGCCAGGTCAACAGCGCCGTGGCGGCGGGTCCGGTGGCAACGAGGGTGGTCGCCGCGACAACCGCCGTGAGGGCGGCCGCGGAAACGCGCCCGTCGAGAAGACCCCGCACCTTGAGCGGGTCGTCGCGATCAACCGCGTCGCCAAGGTCGTGAAGGGTGGTCGTCGCTTCAGCTTCACCGCCCTGGTGATCGTGGGCGACGGCGACGGCACGGTCGGCGTGGGCTACGGAAAGGCCAAGGAGGTGCCCGCGGCCATCGCCAAGGGTGTCGAGGAGGCCAAGAAGCACTTCTTCAAGGTCCCGCGGATCGGTCAGTCGATCCCGCACCCGGTGACGGGTGAGGACGCCGCTGGTGTGGTGCTGCTCAAGCCGGCCTCGGCCGGTACGGGTGTCATCGCCGGTGGACCGGTGCGTGCCGTGCTGGAGTGCGCTGGGATCCACGACGTGCTCTCCAAGAGCCTCGGTTCGTCGAACCCGATCAACATCGTGCACGCCACAGTGGCGGCCCTGAAGGGGCTTGAGTCCCCCGAGCAGGTCGCGGCGCGTCGTGGTCTGCCGGTGGAGGACGTCGCGCCGGCCGCCATGCTGGCGTCGCGTGCGGGGGTGGCGCACTGATGGCACGCCTGAAGGTCACCCAGCTCCGGTCCGGTATCGGGACCAAGCACAACCAGCGTGAGTCGCTGCGTTCGCTCGGTCTCAAGCGGATCAACGACGTGGTGGTCAAGGAGGACCGGCCCGAGATCCGCGGCATGATCTTCACTGTGAGCCACCTCGTGAAGGTCGAGGAGGTCGAGTAATGACGATCAAGGTGCATCACCTGCGCCCGGCGCCCGGTTCCAAGACCGCGAAGACCCGTGTGGGTCGCGGTGAGGGTTCCAAGGGCAAGACCGCTGGTCGCGGTACCAAGGGTTCCAAGGCCCGCAAGAACATCTCGGCGGCGTTCGAGGGTGGGCAGATGCCCATCCACATGCGCCTGCCGAAGATGAAGGGCTTCAAGAACAAGTTCAAGGTGGTCTTCCAGGTTGTCAACCTGGACCGACTCGCTGAGCTGTTCCCGAATGGTGGTCAGGTCGGCCCGCTGGAGCTCGTTGAGTCCGGCGCCGTCCGCAAGGGTCACCCGGTCAAGGTCCTCGGCACCGGGGACCTCGGCGGTGTGGCGCTCCAGGTGTCTGCGCACGCGTTCAGTGCGTCGGCCAAGGAGAAGATCGCTGCCGCCGGTGGCTCCGTCACCGAGCTGTAAGGCGTACGACCATGGCGCCCGTCCAGTTGAGAGCAACTGGCGGGCGCCGTGGTCTACCTGGGGCCTGAGCGCCCGGTAACATCGGTTTCGATTTATGTAGTCGGGCGCATCTGCCCGGACCGGGGTGAGGCTGTTAGAGTCCCATCCCAGCCATGGATTGCGGGCACTCGCCCGTGATCCACCCCGACCCGCCAGGGATCACCGGCGGCCCGCCTCGCGCAGGAGGAAGAAGTTGCTGTCCGCCTTTCTCAGTGCGTTCCGTACGCCTGACCTGCGCAAGAAGCTGCTGTTCACAGTAGGCATCATCGCGGTCTACCGGCTGGGTGCAACGCTCCCCAGCCCGGGCGTCTCGTACGGCAACGTGCAGAAGTGCCTCGACACCATCCAGGGTGACACCACCGGGGTGGTGAACCTTCTCAACCTCTTCTCCGGCGGAGCGCTGCTACAGCTCTCGGTCTTCGCGCTGGGCATCATGCCCTACATCACCGCGTCGATCATCTTGCAGCTGCTGACCGTCGTGATCCCCCGCCTGGAGCAGCTCCGCAAGGAGGGCCAGGCCGGTCAGGCGAAGATCACCCAGTACACCCGCTACCTGACCCTCGGTCTCGGTGTGCTGCAGGCCTCGGCGTTCGTGGCCCTGGCCCGCTCGGGCCAGCTGTTCCAGAACCGCTGCGACCAGTTCCCGATCATCCCCACCGGCACCGGCATCCCGGACTGGCTGACCCTGACCATCCTGGTGATGACGATGACCGCCGGCACCGGCATGGTCATGTGGCTCGGTGAGCTGATCACCGACCGCGGCGTCGGCAACGGCATGTCCGTCCTGATCTTCACCTCGATCGCGGCGCGGCTGCCCAGCGAGGGCTGGCAGATCAAGACCAGCAAGGGCTGGGACATGTTCGCCCTGGTCATCGCGCTGGTCCTGGTGGTCATCACCGCTGTCACCTTCATCGAGCAGGCGCAGCGCCGGATCCCGGTGCAGTACGCCAAGCGGATGATCGGTCGGCGGATGTACGGCGGCACCTCGACTTACATCCCGCTCAAGGTCAACCAGGCGGGTGTGATCCCGGTCATCTTCGGCTCGTCGCTGCTCTACCTGCCGCAGTTGGCGCTGCAGTTCTTCGACCAGACCGACCCGGGCAAGACCCAGTCGTGGATCCAGAACAACCTGGTCAACCCGAGTAGCCCGATCTACATCGCGGTCTACTTCCTGATGATCATCTTCTTCACGTACTTCTACGTCTCGATCACGTTCAACCCGACCGAGGTCGCTGACAACATGAAGAAGTACGGCGGGTTCGTGCCGGGCATCCGCCCGGGCAAGCCGACCGCCGACTACCTGGACTTCATCCTCAGCCGGATCACCCTGCCGGGCGCGCTCTACCTCGGCGTCATCTCGATCCTGCCGAACTTCTTCTTCATCTGGCTGGACAACCAGCAGTACCAGAACTTCCCGTTCGGCGGCACCGCTGTGCTCATCATGGTCGGCGTCGGTCTGGAGACCGTGAAGCAGATCGAGAGCCAACTCATGCAGCGGAACTACGAAGGGTTCCTGCGGTAGATGAGACTCGTTCTGGTTGGCCCGCCGGGCGCGGGCAAGGGCACGCAGGCCGAGTTCATCGCCGCGCACCTCTCGGTGCCGAAGATCTCGACCGGAGACATCTTCCGGTCGAACGTCACCCAGGGCACGCCGCTCGGTGTCGAGGCGAAGCGGTACATGGACGCGGGCGAGCTGGTTCCGGACGAGGTCACCATCAACATGGTCCGGGACCGGCTGGCCGAGCCCGACGCCAGCGAGGGTTTCCTGCTCGACGGCTTCCCGCGAACGACTCCGCAGGCGGCCGCTCTGGACAAGCTCCTGGCCGATCTGGGCACCGCCCTGGATCTGGTCCTGGAGCTGGTCGTCGACGACGACGAGGTGATCCGGCGGCTCTCCGGCAGGCGTACCTGCCGGGGCTGCGGCAAGATCTGGCACGTCGAGTTCGACGCCACCACCCGGCCCGGCATCTGTGACCGGTGCGGCGCCGAGCTGTTCCAGCGCGACGACGACAAGCCGGAGACGATCGCCACGCGGCTCCGCGAATACAGCGAGAAGACCGCACCCCTGGTCGACTACTACGGCGCTCAGGGCAAGCTGGTCGGGATCGACGCCACCGGGCCGGTGGAGGACGTCACCACCCGGGCCATCGACGCGTTGCGGTCGTACGGCGGCTGAGGTCCGGCCGGGCCACGGCGGATAGAGTGCGAACAGCGGGGTACGCGTTATGTGCCCCGCTGTTCGGCAACGAAAGGTAACCGCTCCATGCGTCGTCCCCAGCTGGACATCCAGCTGAAGACCCCTGACCAGATCGAGAAGATGCGGGCCGCCGGGCTGGTGGTGGCCGAGGCGTTGCGTCGGATGCGGGAGGCTGTCGCCCCCGGTGTGAGCACCGCCGATCTGGACGCCATCGCCGAGGCGACCATCCGCGAGGCGGGCGGCGTTCCGTCGTTCAAGGGCTACCACGGTTTTCCGGCGTCGATCTGTTCGTCGGTCAATGAGCAGATCGTGCACGCCATACCGTCGCCGAAGCAGGTGCTCCAGGCCGGTGACCTGATCTCCATCGACTGCGGGGCGGTGCTGGACGGGTGGCACGGCGATTCCGCGATCACGGTCGGGGTCGGTGACGTCGATCCGGCGCTGCTGAAGATGGCGGAGGTCGCCGAGGACGCGATGTGGGCCGGCATCGCCGCCGCAGCGCGTGGTGCGGCCAGCGGCAAGGGCCGCCTCACCGACATCTCGCACGCGGTGGAGACCGCTGTCCGCAAGGGCGGCCGGTACGGCATCGTCGACGGCTACGGCGGGCACGGCATCGGCACCGAGATGCATCAGGACCCGCACGTGCTCAACCACGGTCGGCCGGGCAAGGGTCCGCGGCTGGTCCCCGGGATGGCCCTGGCCATCGAGCCGATGATCACCATGGCGTCCCCACGTACCGCCGAGTTGGCCGACGGGTGGACTGTCGTCACCCGGGACGGCTCGGTGGCCGCGCACGTCGAGCACTCGATGGCGCTGCTGCCGGACGGCGTCTGGGTGCTCACCGCGTTCGACGGTGGTCGGGCCCGCCTGGGTGACCTGGTAACGGCACGCCAACCCGCGGCCACCAAGACCCCCTAGCCCCGCCCCGGCCCCGCCGCGATCCGGTGATCATGAAGTTGTTGCCCTGACACGCCGGTGAGGCTGGCAACAACTTCATGATCGACCGGCGTCCGGGGTCGGACGGGAGTGGCGCGACGGTGGCATGCTTGCCGGCATGGACGGGCGCGACGGGATGCGAGCCGCGGACTCGGACCGTGCGGCGGTCGCCGACAGGTTGCGGGTCGCCCTCGACGAGGGCCGACTGGATCTGCACGAGTACGACGAGCGGTTGCAGCGGGCCTACGCGGCACGCACGTACGCCGACCTTGAGGCTCTGCTGACCGATCTGCCGCCGGTGACGCCGGCGCAGCGGTCGAGCCTGGCGCCGGCTGCCGGGCCGACGGTGAGCCTGCTGGGCGACGAGCTCGATCCGGCCTTCAGCAGGGGCGTCACCGCCCGCTGGTTGGCCGAGGTGTGGTCCCCGTACCTGTGGGTGATCCCCATCGTGGTGACCATCTGGGCGGTGACGTCGGTGCTCAGCCAGGACCTGCTCTACTTCTGGCCGGCCTGGGTGGCGGGGCCGTGGGGCGCGGTGCTGCTGGTCCGCACGGTGGGAGGGCTGGCCGCGAAGGAGCCTCAACGCCAGGCCGTCAAGCGCCAACGCCGCCGAGAGCGCAAGCAGGCAAAGCGCGCCCGCAAATCGGACGGCCCCCCAGAAATCTCCTGACCCCGGACCGCACGGGCCCCCCTGACCCCTGTTGATCATGAAGTCATTGCCGCCGATCCCGGCGTGTCGTGACAATAACTTCATGATCAACGGCGGTGGAGATGGGGCCGTTCGGGGCGCCGCGCGGGTTGGTGGGTGGTCGGTTTGGCGGGGGACTGCAGGCCGGCGTACACTTTCAGATCGGCGCACAGCGTCCACTCCGGCATGCCCACCCTGCGCTTCGGTGGGAGCTGGAGCCGCGGCTGGCGCGGGCTTCTGATTCTGATCAGAATTCCGTGTAAGACGTTGTGGGCCGCCCGGAGCAATCGACGTCAGGACAGCGGAGGACATGCCGAAAAAAGACGGAGCCATTGAGATCGAGGGTCGGGTCATCGAGCCCCTGCCGAACGCCATGTTCCGGGTGGAGCTCGCGAACGGCCACAAGGTGTTGGCTCACATCAGCGGCAAGATGCGGCAGCACTACATCCGCATCCTTCCGGAGGACCGGGTCGTCGTCGAACTTTCGCCGTACGACCTGACCCGCGGGCGCATCGTCTACCGCTACAAGTAGTCCTGACGACGGCCGGGAAGTCCCGTGTCCGTCTTCGACGTCCGGTGTCGCGTAGCGCGTCCCCGGGCCAGATGGGAAGTAAGGCAACCGTGAAGGTCAAGCCGAGCGTCAAGAGGATCTGCCAGAAGTGCCGGGTTATCCGCCGGCACGGCCGGGTCATGGTCATCTGCAGCGACCCGCGCCACAAGCAGCGCCAGGGCTGACTCAGCCCGTCCGGCCGGAGCACGGCCGGGTGGCGTTGGTCCAGGTGGATCCCCAGCGACACACACATCACACATGCTCGTCCCAGCCGCGAGCGGTACGCCAGACGTACCTCTGCGTGGCTGACCCCCGGTCGGAGGCCGGGGCCCGCTCGGGCAGCGACCGATCCCGGTCGCCGGCGCTCACGGCGTCGGAAAGACGGGACGGCCGGTAGCGGGGTGGGACGGGTCCACACCTCCGCCACACATCACAAGGAGTACGCCCGCACATGGCACGTCTAGTCGGCGTGGATCTCCCCCGCGAAAAGCGGTTGGAGATCGCGCTCACCTACATCTTCGGGGTCGGTCGCACCCGCGCCCTGGAGACACTCGCCGCTACCGGCATCTCGCCGGACAAGCGCGCTCGGGACCTCACGGACGAGGAGCTCGTGCAGCTCCGCGACCACATCGAGGGCAACTACAAGGTTGAAGGCGACCTGCGCCGCGAGGTCGCCGCTGACATCCGCCGCAAGGTTGAGATCGGCTGCTACGCCGGCATCCGGCACCGCCGGGGCCTGCCCGTGCGTGGCCAGCGGACCAAGACCAACGCCCGGACCCGCAAGGGCCCGAAGCGGACCGTCGCCGGCAAGAAGAAGCCCGGCAAGAAGTAGTTCTTGACCGGATGACGGGGTCGGCCGCCGCCGAGGTGGGTCAGGCCGCAACCCAATCCGGAAAGTCAACTAGGAGCGCACAGACTTATGCCACCGAAGGCTCGTGCCGGAGCCGCTGTAAAGAAGGTCCGGCGCAAGGAACGCAAGAACGTCGCCCACGGGCAGGCGCACATCAAGAGCACGTTCAACAACACCATCGTGTCCATCACGGACCCGACCGGTGCGGTCATCTCCTGGGCCTCCGCTGGCCAGGTCGGCTTCAAGGGCTCCCGCAAGTCGACTCCGTTCGCTGCGCAGCTGGCCGCCGAGGCTGCCGCGCGTCGCGCCATGGAGCACGGCATGCGCAAGGTCGACGTGTTCGTCAAGGGCCCCGGCTCCGGCCGGGAAACCGCCATCCGTTCGCTGCAGGCCGTGGGCCTCGAGGTCGGCCAGATCGCCGACGTCACCCCGCAGCCGCACAACGGATGCCGTCCGCCGAAGCGTCGCCGGGTCTGAGAGGTAGAGAGAGATGGCTCGTTACACCGGTGCAGACTGCCGCCGTTGCCGGCGGGAGAAGATGAAGCTGTTCCTCAAGGGCAGCAAGTGCGATGGTCCGAAGTGCCCGTTCGAGTCCCGGCCGTTCCCGCCCGGGCAGCACGGCCGCGGCCGCACGAAGGAGACGGAGTACCTGCTCCAGCTCCGCGAGAAGCAGAAGGCCCGTCGGGTTTACGGCGTGCTGGAGAAGCAGTTCCGCGGTTACTACGAGGAAGCCGTTGGCAAGCAGGCCAAGACCGGTGAGGTCCTCCTGCAGATCCTCGAGTCGCGGCTGGACAACGTCGTTTACCGGGCCGGCTACGCCCACTCGCGGGACATGGCCCGCCAGTTGGTCAAGCACGGTCACTTCACGGTGAACGGCAAGAAGGTCGACATCCCGTCGTACCGCGTCAAGGAGCACGACATCATCGAGGTTCGGGGCAAGAGCAAGGAGCTCACCCCGTTCATCGTCGCGCAGGCTCAGGCCGGCTCGAAGACGGTTCCGGCGTGGCTTGAGGCCATCCCGAGCCAGATGAAGGTGCTCGTGCACTCCCTCCCGGCCCGGCAGGTCATCGACACGCAGGTCCAGGAGCAGTTGATCGTCGAGCTCTACTCCAAGTAGTCCGAGCTCGTTCGGTGGCCCGCCCTTCGGGGCGGGCCACCGGAACAGTTTGTGTCGTGGGCGTCAAATAGCGGGCGCCCCGGAAGAGAAGAGAAAAGATGCTCATCAGCCAGCGACCCTCCCTCTCCGAGGAGTCGATCAACGAGACCCGGTCCCGGTTCGCCATCGAGCCGCTGGAGCCGGGCTTCGGCTACACCCTGGGTAACTCGCTGCGGCGTACGCTGCTGTCGTCGATCCCGGGCGCGGCCGTCACCTCGATCAAGATCGACGGTGTGCTGCACGAGTTCACCACGATCCCCGGTGTCAAGGAGGACGTGGTCGAGCTCGTCATGAACATCAAGGAGCTGTGCGTCAGCTCCGAGCACGACGAGCCGGTCAGCATGTACCTGCGTAAGCAGGGCCCGGGCGACGTGACCGCGGGCGACATCCAGCCGCCGGCCGGCGTCTCGGTGCACAACCCGGATCTCAAGCTCGCCACCCTGAACGGCAAGGGCCGGCTCGACATGGAGCTGACCGTCGAGCGGGGCCGGGGCTACGTGACGGCGGCGCAGAACAAGCAGTCCGGCGCCGAGATCGGCCGCATCCCGGTCGACTCGATCTACTCGCCGGTGCTGAAGGTGACCTACCGCGTCGAGGCGACCCGTGTCGAGCAGCGCACCGACTTCGACCGGCTGATCATCGACGTCGAGACCAAGCCGTCGATGGGTCCGCGTACCGCGCTGGCCTCCGCCGGTTCGACGCTCGTGGAGCTGTTCGGGCTCGCCCGGGAGCTGGACGAGACCGCCGAGGGCATCGACATCGGGCCGTCCCCGCAGGACGCCCAGCTGGCGGCGGACCTCGCTCTGCCGATCGAGGAGCTGGACCTCACCGTCCGCTCCTACAACTGCCTCAAGCGCGAGGGCATCAACTCCGTTGGTGAGCTCATCGGGCGTACCGAGGCCGACCTCCTCGACATTCGCAACTTCGGTCAGAAGTCGATCGACGAGGTCAAGATGAAGCTCGCCGGGATGGGTCTCGGGCTGAAGGACTCGGCTCCGAACTTCGACCCGGCGCACGTCGTGGACACCTTCGGCGAGGCCGACTACGACACCGACGACTACCGCGAGACCGAGCAGCTCTAGTCCGCGCTGCCGCCACAACTGAGGAGCACCAAAAATGCCCACGCCCACCAAGGGCCCCCGCCTCGGCGGCAGCCCCTCGCACGAGCGGCTGATGCTGGCCAACCTGGCGACCGCGCTGTTCCAGCACGGGAAGATCCAGACCACCGAGACGAAGGCCCGGCGGCTGCGCCCGCTGGCCGAGCAGCTCATCACGAAGGCCAAGCGCGGTGACCTCGCCTCGCGGCGTCGGGTGCTGGGTGTCGTCAAGGACAAGGACGTGGTCTACGCCCTGTTCGACCAGATCGCGCCCCGGTACTCCAACCGCCCCGGCGGTTACACCCGGATCGTGAAGACCGGTCCGCGCAAGGGTGACAACGCGCCGATGGCCATCATCGAGCTGGTGGAGGAGCTTCAGGTCGCCGAGCCGAAGGTGAACAAGAAGACCGCCGCCCGCAAGGCCGCGCAGCAGGACAAGGTCGAGGCGCTCGCCCCGGCCGACGAGTCCCCGAAGTCGGCTCCGGCCGACCAGGACTCCGAGGCGCCGGTGTCGGCGTCCGGTGACACCGACGCCGCCCGCGAGGACAGCGACGAGGCCACCGAGAACAAGGCCTGATCAAGGGCATTGTCGGGCCCGGCACCCCATCGGGGTGTCGGGCCCGACCCGTAACAGGAGGTACGAGGTGGACGAGCGGATCCGGCTGCGGCTGGATGTCTCGTACGACGGCACCGACTTCTCCGGCTGGGCAGCCCAGCCGACCAGGCGCACCGTCGCGGGGGTGCTCGTCGAAACCCTGGACCTGGTCCTGGGCGCCGGTACGGCCACCGGCCTGACGGTGGCCGGGCGCACCGACGCGGGTGTGCACGCCACGGGGCAGGTGTGCCACGTGGACCTGCCCGTGGACGTGTGGCGGCAGCACGAGGGACGGCTGCTGCGTCGCCTGGCCCGGCTGCTCCCCACCGACGTGCGGGTACGGGCGATGACCGAGGTGCCGGCCGACTTCGACGCCCGGTTCTCGGCCACCTTCCGGCGCTACGAGTACCGGGTCACCGATGCGCCCTTCGGTGCCGAGCCGTTGCGCCGCCACGAGGTGCTGGCCTGGCCGAAGCCGTTGGACCTGGCCGCGCTGAACGCCGCCGCGACCGGGCTGGTGGGGGAGCACGACTTCGCCGCGTACTGCCGGCGCAAGGAGCACGCGACCACGCTGCGGGAGGTGACCCGGCTGGACTGGCGTCGCGACCCGGACGACATCCTGGTCGCCACAGTGCAGGCCGACGCGTTCTGCCAGGCGATGGTGCGCAGCCTGGTGGGGGCCATGCTGGTGGCCGGGGACGGCCGCCGCCCGGTCGAGTGGCCGGGAACTCTGCTCACCCAGCGGGAGCGGTCCAGCGAGGTGACAGTGGCCCCCGCGCGCGGGCTGACCCTGGTCGCCGTCGGCTACCCGGCAGATCCGGCCGAGTACGCCCACCGCGCCACCCTCACCCGCCGGTTGCGGGTGCCGATCGAGGGTTGACCGTCCGCACTGTCAGTTGCCCGGCAGATCGCCCTGGTTGGCGTTGCTGCCGGTAGGTGCCGCCGTCGGTTGCGCGGCGGTGCCACCGTCGGCCCGGCTCTGCAGCACGCCCCGGCTGAGGTGCAGCTCGATCATGTCGAACAGGATCTCGCGGACCTTGGCGTCACCCGCCTTGACCGCAGCCCCGTCCTTGCGGACCACCAGCGCGTACGCCAGGTAGTGGCCTCGGACCTGCCAGCCGACGCGTGCCGGAGCGTTGGCCAGGACGTCGGTGCCGTCGCCGTCGTCGGCGGTGAGGCCACGGAAACGGCCCTGCCGATCGTCGAGCAGTTGCCGGAGCCGGTCTCGGGCTCGTTCGGCGCTGACCTTGTCGGTGAGGTTGAACAGGCCGGCGGTGACCAGGTGGCTGTCGTCGGGCGTACTCAGCGTCGCCCGGACGACCTGGTTGCAGCCGAGCCGGACCAGCAGGTCGGCTACCTCGTCGGTGGCGGCGACGGCGCAACTGCCGCTGGACTGTGTCTTGAGCACCTGGTAGCTCGGCTGGTCGGCGGTGAGCTTCAACTCCCTGCCGGGGAAGAGTTCCTTTGCGGTGAGCGGGGCCTGGTCGGTGTCCCGGGAGTCGAGGGCCAGCCGTTCCGCCGGTGCCGACGTCGGGGCGGCGTTCGGCTGGTACGTCGGGTTGCTCTGCGGCTGCTCGTTGCGGTTGCTGAGCAGCGCGGCGGCGCCGAGGCCGCAGAGGGCGAGCAGCACCAGGACGGCTGCGCCGCCGATCAGTACCTGCCACAGTCGGCCGCCGCCGCGCCGGGTGGGCGGCTCGGCCGACGTCGCCGAGGTGTAGATCTGGCTGCGCGGTGGGGCGGGTGGGATGTCGGCGCGTGTCGGCAGTGGCTGGGGCGCATCGGCGCGGGCGGCCGGCCCGTGCTGCGGCACATCGGCACGAGCCGGCGCCGGCTGTGACGAGGGCAGCGAGAGCTGGTTCGGCCGGGGCAGCGACGGCGTGGGGAAGCGCGACGGAGAGGGCCCGGCCGCCGGGGGCGGACCGGCGCCGAGCACCGACAGGTCGGACCCGGGCTCCGGGTACTCCTCGAAAGCGTCCTCATCGGACTGGTACCGATACACCATATCGCCTAGAGTAGGAGCCATTGTCCCTTTAGGGGGTAATATTGGGGAAATGTGCCTGTGGGCCGCGTCAGGTCCGCCCCGGACCGGTGCGAGAATTGCCGGGTGACCGGCGACCACTACTTCACCGCTCAGCCCACCAGCGACGCCCCGGCGCGCGAGGTCGAGTTCTCCGTCGCCGACCGCGACTACCGGCTCGCCTCGGCCGGCGGGGTCTTCTCCGCCAGCCGGCTCGACCCGGGCACCGCAGTGCTGCTGCGCAAGGCCGAGCTGCCCGCCGCCGACACCACCGGCGACCTGCTCGACCTCGGCTGCGGGTTCGGGCCGATCAGCTGCGTGCTGGCCGACCTCGCGCCCGCCAGCACCATCTGGGCCGTCGACGTCAACGCCCGGGCCCGCGAGCTGACCGCCGCCAACGCGGCTCGGGTCGGCGCCGCCGACCGGGTCCGGGTCAGCACGCCCGACGATGTTCCGGACGGCCTCCGCTTCGCCCAGATCTGGTCGAACCCGCCCATCCGAATCGGCAAGGACGGGTTGCACGACCTGTTGCTGCGGTGGCTGCCCCGACTCGCCCCGGACGGCGTCGGCTGGCTGGTAGTCGCCCGGCACCTCGGCGGCGACTCGCTGCAACGCTGGCTCACCGAGCAGAGCTGGCAGGTCGAGCGGTACGCCAGCCAAAAGGGCTTCCGGGTGCTGCGCGTCACCCGGTAATTGGATGTACCCCCCGACCCTCGTTGGGGCAGGATCCCGGCGTGGGATACGTGGACGTGGCAGCGGTCGGGCACATCCTGCCCGACGGTCGGGAACTCTTCGCCGACGTGTCGTTCCGGGTCGGGGAGGGCAGCAAGGTCGCCCTCGTCGGGCCGAACGGCGCGGGAAAGACGACGCTGCTGAGGATGGTCGCCGGCGACCTGCCGGTACGCAGCGGCGTCGTCGCACGGGCCGGTGGGCTGGGAGTGATGCGCCAGTTCATCGGCATGATCGGCGACGAGTCGACCCTCGCCGACCTGGCGCTGTCGCTGGCCCCGCCGGCGCTTCGCGACGCCGGCCGGCGGCTCGCCGAGACCGAGGCGGCCATGCGGGCGGCCGAGGCCCACGGCAAGTTCAGCAACGCCGCGGGCAAGGCCCAGCTGGCGTACGCCGATGCGCTCGGTGCCTGGGGCGAGGCCGGCGGGTACGACGCCGAGGTGCTCTTCGACACCGTCGCGACAATAGTGCTCGGCCAGCCGTGGGACGCCGTACGGGAGCGTCCGGTGCGTACCCTCTCCGGCGGTCAGCAGAAGCGCTTCGCCCTGGAGCTGCTGCTGCGCGGCCCGGACGAGGTGCTGCTGCTCGACGAACCGGACAACTTCCTCGACGTGCCCGGCAAACGCTGGCTGGAGGCGCGACTGCGCGAGTCGACGAAGTCGGTGCTCTACGTCTCGCACGACCGTGAGCTGCTGGCCCAGAGCGCCGACCGGGTGGTCGCCGTCGAGGGCGGCAGCGCCTGGGTGCACCCGGGCGGCTTCGCCAGCTGGTACGAGGCGCGGGTGGCCCGGCACGCCCGCCTCGACGAGCTGCGCCGACGCTGGGACGAAGAGCACCAGAAGCTGCGTGACCTGGTGCTGATGTACAAGCAGAAGGCCGCGTACAACGACGGGTTGGCCTCGCGCTACCAGGCCGCGCAGACCCGGCTGCGCAAGTTCGAGGAGGCCGGGCCACCGCCCGTACCCCCCAAGGACCAGGACATCCGGATGCGCCTGTCCGGCGGGCGGACCGGCAAGCGCGCGGTCGTCTGCGAGCAGCTGGAGCTCGACGGCCTGACATTCCCCTTCGACCTGGAGATCTGGTACGGCGACCGGGTGGCGGTGCTCGGCGCCAACGGCACCGGCAAGTCGCACTTCCTGCGGTTGCTGGCCCGTGGCGGCACCGACCCCGACCCGGCGAACGGACCGGTCGACGGGGCGGGCGCGCTCACGCCGGTGACGCACGAGGGCATGGCCCGCCTTGGCGCCCGGGTCCGCCCCGGGCACTTCTCCCAGACCCACGACCGGCCGGAGCTGATGTCGAAGACGCTCGTCGAGATCCTCTGGCGCGGCGACGAGCACCGCACCGGAATGGACCGGCACGCGGCGATGGGGGTGCTCAGTCGCTACGAGCTGGCCGCGCAGGGCGACCAGCGCTTCGGCACGCTCTCCGGCGGACAGCAGGCCCGATTCCTGGTGCTGCTGCTGGAGCTGTCCGGGGCGACACTGCTGCTGCTCGACGAGCCCACCGACAACCTCGACCTGGCCAGCGCGGAAGCGCTCGAAACGGGCCTGAACGCCTTCGAGGGGACGGTCATCGCGGTGACCCACGACCGTTGGTTCACCCGCTCGTTCGACAGGTTCGTGCTGTTCCGGGGCGACAGCGAGGTGGTGGAGACCCCGGAACCGGTCTGGGACGTCGGGTGATCCCCACCGACCTGCCCGACCGCCTTTGCGGCGTCGAGGGGGTGGTCGCCGTGGCGCTCGGTGGCAGCCGGGCCCGCGGCGAGCACCGCCCCGACTCCGACTGGGACCTGGGCCTGTACTACAAGGACGGGCTGGACGTGCCGGCGTTGCGGGCGGTGGCCGCGACCGTCGCGGATGACCCCGAAGTGGTTCTCACCGCCCCGGGTGGTTGGGGCCCCTGGGTCGACGGTGGTGGTTGGCTGCGAATCGGCGGCGTCGCCGTGGACTGGATCTACCGGGATCTCGACCGGGTGCACCGCACCTGGACGGACTGCCAGGTCGGCCGGTACGAGGTCGGCGTGCAGGCCGGGCACCCACTCGGTTTCTACTCGTCCGCCTACGTCGGCGAAGTGGCGCTGTGCCAGGTGCTGGCGGATCCGGCCGGCCAGCTGACCCGGCTGAAGGAGCAGACCCGGGACTATCCGCCCGCGTTGGCCGACGCGCTGGTGGCCGGCGGCTGGGAGGCCGGGTTTCTGCTCAGCGGCGCGGCCAAGGCCGCCGTCGGCGGGGACAGCGGGTACGTCGCCGGCTGCCTGTTCCGGACGATCGGGGTGCTCGCCCAGGTGCTGCACGCCCGGGCGGGCCGGTGGTTGGTCAACGAGAAGGGGATGATCGCCGCCGCAGGGCGGCTGCCCGGGGCCCCGCCACACTTCGAGCAGCGGGCGCAGGCTCTGCTCGGCGCCGTCGGCCGCCGCCCCGCCGAGCTGGCCGCCACCGTCGGAGCCGCCCGTGAGCTGGTCACCGAGGTGGTCGGCTGAGCCGCCGCCGAGGTGGCCTGCGCTCGGTGGACATAGGGTGGATCTCGTGACTGAGTTAACGCTTACCCACGGATGAATCCAGGGGATTTCCGGCTCGGACCGCATTCGACCCCGCATCCCGAAGGGAGGTGGTCACATGCCTTACGTCGTCAGCACCGGCACGGTCGCGCTCTACCGTGGCGAGGATCGTCCTCGCGGCGTTGAGGTCGCGGCAGGCGGTGAAACCGCAGGCAGCGCACTCGAAAATTCTGACATTCAAACCGATGCGCTGCTTGGCTCTCGCCGCGCACGAGGAACACGTCATGGTTGTGTAGGCGGGCGGAACCAGCACCACCTTTCGGCCCGCCCGCGTGCCCTGCTGGATCAGTTCCCGCTTCGCCGTGCCGATCGCGGCGTCAGCGGCTTTACGTGCCATCGTGGACCTGGTCAGGAACGTCGGTTTGAAGTCTTCCACGGCGATCACCTGGTGGTGGTCGACGACTCGTTTCGCCCACTGGCGGGAGTCGTGGATGTTCTGTCGGGCAGCTTTCTTGTGCAACTTCGCCGCCGCGCGCTTGGCCCTTCGGTAGCCGTTGGACTGCGCATGGCCCTGCGGGCGGCGTCGGCGGGCCATCTTCCGCTGCGCCCTGGCCAACTCAGCGGCGCACCGCTTGCGATGCCCGAGGTGCGGCAAATCGAATCGGGCATCGGTGGTCGTGGCGGTGGTCTTCACGCCCCAGTCAACGCCGATCGACTTGGACGCCTCGGGTGTGGCGGCGGCCTCGCGGCGGACGACGAACGACGCGTACCAGTGGCCAAGGCTGTCTTGGTAGACGCGCACGCTGGTCGGCGGAGACGGCAGGTCCCGGGACCAGACGACGGGCATGCTGATGCCACCGGCAAGGCGCAGCCGCGTACGTGCGCAGGGTCTGTTGCTGAGCGACCTGCGAGCCGGCGCGCAGCCAAGCGTTTCTGGCGCGGGCTTCAGTGAGCATCTTGGACAGCCCGCCGAAGGTGGGCTTCGCGCCAACCTCCTGCTGGTGCACGGCTTCGTTCCATAGGAATCGGCAGCGGCCCCATTCGGCGAGCAGTGCGGCCGTCGCGGTCGCGGCGGGGCGCAGCCGGTAGGTGTAGCGCACTACCTCCATCACAACAATCACTATAAATCTCGACGGCAGATAGTGCCGGGACGTTCGAGGTGGAAATCCAGACTGCCAATCTTTTGGAGCAATGGCCATTTCGTCGCCACAACCGGCGGCACGATCTCAGAGGTGGTCAACGTTATGTCGATAACCAGCGCAACGTGTGCATTGATTCCGCACCTCAACCTGATTAAAGACGAGGGTGTCTCATGAACGACCAAATGACCTATCGCCGGCTGGGCGACTCCGGGCTCGTGGTGTCCGTGGTCGGCATCGGCTGCAACAACTTCGGCCGCAAACTCGACCTCGACGGCACCCGGGCGGTGGTGGACGCCGCGCTGGACGCCGGGATCAACCTCTTCGACACCGCCGACATCTACGGCGAGCCGCAGGGCAGCTCCGAGGAACTGCTCGGGCAGGCGCTCAAGGGACGCCGGGACGACGTGGTGGTGGCCACCAAGTTCGGCATGGACATGAACGGCCTCAACGGGCCGGACTACGGCGCGCGGGGTGCGCGGCGCTACATCGCCCGCGCTGTGGAGGCGTCGCTGCGCCGGCTCGGCACCGACCACATCGACCTGTACCAGATGCACGAGCCCGACCCGGGCACGCCGATCGACGAGACCCTCGCCGCCCTGGACGACCTGGTCCGCGACGGCAAGGTGCGCTACCTGGGCAACTCCAACTTCACCGGCTGGCAGATCGCCGACGCGGACTGGGTCGCCTCGTCCAACGGTCGGTCCCGCTTCATCAGCGCGCAGAACCACTACAGCCTGGTGGAGCGCTCGGTGGAGGCCGAGGTGATCCCTGCCTGTGAGCGGTTCGGCCTCGGCATGCTGCCGTTCTTCCCGCTCGCCAACGGTCTGCTCACCGGCAAGTACAAGCGCGAGGCTCAGCCGCCGGCCGGCAGCCGGCTCTCCGGCGGTGGCCGGTACGCGGAGCGGCTCGCCGCAGCCGACTGGGACACCATCGAGGCGATCGAGGCGTACGCGGCCGAGCGGGGTCTGACGATGCTCCAGGTGGCGATCGGCGGGCTGGCCGCCCAGCCGGCGGTGACCTCGGTGATCGCCGGTGCCACCACGCCCGAGCAGGTGCGTGCCAACGCCGCCGCTGGCGTCTGGGAGCCCAGCGACGACGATCTGGCGGCGCTGCGCGCCGTCCTCTGAGCGCTGCGGGGCGTGCGCTGCGTCGCGCGCGGGCGTGCGCTGCGTCGCGCGTGCGTGCGCTGCGTCGCGCGCGCGTGCGTTGCGCATGATCCACTCGCGTTCCTTGAAGTCGGGGTGACCTGCAGTCCGGGAAGCCCCGACTTCAAGGAGGCCGAGTCGATCACCAGCCGATCGAACGACACCGGGCCGGGCCGCTCGTCGCGGCCCGGCCCGGTCCTGTGCGTGGGCGCCGGAGCGCCGGGCTACCAGCTGGTGCGCCGGTCGGTCTAGCTGGTGCGGCGGCGGCCGAACAGCATGGCCACGCCCATGGCGGCGGCGATGAGCACGAGACCGGCCGCCGCGAACGGCCACCAGTCCGCTCCGCCGCCGTCCGCCGGCTCGGTCACCGCGACCGGCTTGGGCGCCGGCGGTGACTGCGCCGCCTTCGCCTGCACCGTGGCGGTGGCCTTGCTCTGAAGTGGAGCGGGGGAGTTCACCGACACCTTCCACGTTCCGGTGGAGAGCACCGGGCCGCTGCTGTAGAAACCGTGCCCCTCGGGCTGCGGTTCGAGCTGCACCGGCCCGACCCGCTGCCCGTCCGGGCCGGTGGCGGTGAGGACCAACCGCACCACCTGCTCCAGCCGGCGACCATCGGCGTAGGTGGCCTGGATGGTGACGCCCTGAGCCCCGTCGCCGGCCACAGTGAGTTTGAGCTTGTCAGCCTGCGCCGCCGGGGCAGCCTGCGCCGCCGGGGCAGCCTGCGCCGCCGGGGCAGCCTGCGCCGCCGGGGCGGCCTGAGCAGCCTGCGCTGCCGCCGGGGCGGCGGCGGACAGGGTCACTGCCAGTCCGACGAACACGGCGGCCAGGATCTTGCGGATACCCGTCACGGACATCTCCTCCCTACCGATGAGGGAGGCCCCTCCCCGACGCCGTAGCGCCGGGGAGGGGCCTCGTCGGATCAGAGCTGACGACCGGGTGCCAGCCGGGTGGCATCGCCACCGAGCCGCCCGGTGCCCTTTACCGAGTCGCCGCCGTTCGCCTTGACCCCGGCCTTGCTGGCCGCGCCGCCGAGCCGAACGATCATGGCGTCGGCGTCCCGGATCAGGACGTCCCGGACCTCCGCCTCGGGCACCAGCGTGGCGTCGCTGGCGAGCGTCCGGAACGCGGTCAGCTGCCGGACGGCAGCCTTGTCGTCGCCGGCCGCCTCGGACGCGCGAACAGCGTCGAGCTTGTTCGACAGCTGCTTGTGCGCCTTGGTCGAGAGCCGCCCCGTCGCCTTGAACCGGTCCAGCAGACTCTGCATGTCCCGGAACGAGGTGGTGACGAAGAACCGGACCGTCGAGGTGGTCTTGTTGCCCGCCTTGTCGGTAGCGGTAACGGTCAGCTCGTGCAGGCCGAGCGACAGGTCGTACATGGCCTGCAGAGTGCCGCTGGTGTATGCCTGGCCGTCGAGCTGACCGACCACGCTCGCGATGCCCGAGGTCGAGTCGACGGCCTGCCAGGCCACCCGGACGTCCTGGCTGTCGCCGTAGAGCTGGCCGTCGGCCAGCCCGGACACCAGCAGCGTCGGCTTGGTGCCGTCGATGCGCAGCACCGCCGACTTCAGCGTCTCGACGTTGCCAGCCTTGTCCGCCGAGCGGAACAGCAGCTCGTGCTGCCCGTCGCCGGTCACCTCGATCGGCGTCGAGTACGGCGCCCACGCCCCACCGTCCAGCGACCACTCCACCGTCTTGACGCCGGAACCGGCGTCGGTGGCGGCCAGCACGACCGGGATGGTCCCGTTGTGCCAACCGGCGTCGTTCGCCGGAGCGAACGTCGCCGAGGTCACCGGCGCTGTGGCGTCGATCTTGACCGAGACGGTCTTGGTCGCCTCCACGTTGCCGGCCTTGTCCGTCGAGCGGAACCGGAGCTCGTGCTCGCCGTCCCCGCTGACCGCCACCGGAGCGGTGTACGCCGTCCAGGTGGTGGCCCCGTCCAGCTGGTACTCCGTACCGGCGAGGCCACTACCGCCGGCCTCGTCGGCACCGGTGAGCGTGATCGTCACCGGCCCGGTGTGCCACCCGTCGGTCGGGGTGCCGGAAACCGCCGAGGTGGTCACCGGCGCCGTCTCGTCGGCCACCTTCGTGCTGAGCCGGAAGTAGTCGAACGAGGCGGTCTTCGACGCCGTCTGGTTGGCGCCGAGGGTGAACAGCCCCACCTTCGGGGTGGCCCCGACCGCGCTGGTGGTCAGCGTCGGCAACGCGGTCCACGTCGTCCCGTCGGCCGAGTACGACGCGGTGAACGTGTCGCCCGTGCGGGCCAGCCGCAGGTGCCACACCGCCGAGGTCAGGTTGCCCGCCTCGGGCTGCGGGTTCTGGACCACCCCGGCGATCTCGCTGCGGAACTCGATCCGCCGCGTCACCGCCTGGCCGGCCTGGTTGTCCGCGATGAAGTCGAACTTCACGTAGTTGTCGTCGTCGGCCTGCACGAGCAGACCGGCCTGCTGGTACTGCTCGTTCAGCAGGCTGCCGTCGACCTTCGTCTCCAGGGTCCAGTCGCCGGACGGCGCGGTCTGGAGGATGAAGTTCTTCGGCCCTGTGTTGTCGGTGCCGTAGATGTCACCGTTGGGCACGTCGATCCGCAGCGCGCCATCGGTGACCCGGTAACCGCTCGGGTCCTCCCGCGTCACGGCGTCCCACCGGCACTTGTCGAGCGTGCTGCCGGTGAACTCGTCCGACGGGTCGACCGGGCCGGCCGGAGCGTCCGGCGTGACCTGGAACGAGTCGAACGCGGCGTCGACAACCGGCGCCTCGGTGCCTCCGTTGAGCGCGAAGACCCCGATCCGCGGGTTGGTGATGCCCTCAAGCGCGGCCGGACGGCCGACCGGGGTGAAGGTCTGCCCGTCGCCCGAGGCGGACGCGGTCAGGTTCGTGCCGTCGCTGGTGATCCGCAGGTACACGGTGTCACCCGCCGGTGCGTTGGTGGCGTCGGCGGCCTCGTTGCGAGGAGTGGCCGCCGTCTCCCGGATGAACTCCACCCGCCGGCTGCCGTTGTACAGCAGGTCCACCTTGGCGTAGTTGTCGTCGTCGCCGTACACCAGCAGGCCGGCCTGCTGGTAGTTGGCAGTCACCGGCAGCGTGACCTTGGTGGTCATCTCCCATGCGCCGGTCGGGGCCGCCTGGAGCACCAGGTTGGTGGCGTCGTTGCGAGCGCCGTAGAGGTCACCCACGCCAGTGGGCAGCCGCAGGGCACCGCCACTGAGCGAGTAGAGCTGGTTCTCCCGGACGACGCTGGTCCAGCGCTCCTTGTCGAGGCTGTTGCCGTTGAAGTCGTCCGAACGCGCCCCGAAGCAGGACGTGTCCGGCGCGTCGACCCGCACCGGCACCGTGGCGTACGACTTGGCGCCCTTGCTGTCCGTCACCGTGAGGGTGGCCGTGAAGGTGCCCGCGCTGGTGTAGGTGTGGCTGGCGTCCAGTGTGGTCGCCGAGCCTCCGTCACCGAAGTCCCAGGCGTACGTCAACGGGGTGTCGCCCTCGGCGTCGGTGGCCGTTCCGTCGAAGGCGACGGTGACCGGTGCGGTGCCGGTGGCCGGGGTGGCAGTGGCGCTGACCACCGGCGGCCCGTTCTCGGTGACACCGCGGCCGACGAAGTCCATCCAGTTGACGTTGAACAGCGAACCCGTTCCGCCGTTCGGATCGCGGGCCAGGAAGTACAGCGAGCCGCTCGCCGCGCCGGTGACCGGTGCGCTCACGTCCGTGTACGTCTGCCACGCGCCGGTCGACGGTACGACGGCCGTGGCGACCACCGGTCCGTCGACGGCACCCGCGCGCACCTCGATCCGACCGCCAGCGGCGGCGGAGGCGGCCCGGAACCGAATCTCGGTGATGTTGGTCAGGTCCGCCGGAGCGACCGACCACCAGTCGCCGTCCTCGATGAACGCGATGCTCTGGCCGCCACCGGCGGTGTCGGCGCCGGCCTCCCGCTGCACGCCGGGGTCTCCACCGCCGGTGCTCACCGGGGCACGCCCGGTGGCGGTGAAGTACTCGGCCTGCTTCTGCTTCGGCTGGAGGACCTCGATCTGCCGACCGGTCAGGGCACCGGCGCCGCCGGCACCACCCTCGTCGGTGTAGGTCGCCTCGAAGACAGCGAAGACGTTCGCCTCGGCGCCGTGCCCGGAGGCGAGCGACGTCTGGACGGTGCCGGTGCAGCCGGTGTGCTGCTCCAGCGGGTGGGCGTGCTCGTCGTGACCGAGCAGCACCTGAAGCCCCACCCGGTCACAGTCGATCTGCCCGTCCTCGGGGTCGGTCACCTTGATCGAGTAGCGGACCTGGTCGCCCCAGTTGAAGAACCCACCGTCCGGCGGGAACTCGATGGTCACCGTCGGCGCGGTGTTGCCCACGGTGACCGGCACGTTGGCCACCGCGGTCCGGCCCTTGGGGTTGGTGACGGTGAGCTGGGCGGTGTAGTTGCCCGCCGTGGCGTACGTGTGGGTCGGGTTGGCCTCGGTCGAGGTCTGCCCGTCGCCGAACGTCCAGGCGTAGGTGAGCGTGCCACCGTCCGGGTCTCGGGAACCGGCGCTGGAGAAGGTGACAGTCAACGGCGCCGGACCCGAGGTCGGGTTGGCGGACGCCGCGGCGATCGGGGCGCGGTCACCGGCGGTGTAGTCGATCCGGTAGACGCCCGAGTTGTCGTTGTTGCCGCCGAAGCCGCTGCCCCACTCGATCAGGTACAGCGCCCCGTCCGGGCCGAACTCGAAGTCCATCGGCCGGACCATGCTCATGCCGGTGAGCAGCTGGTTGATGTCCACCAACGACTTACCGTCGGGGGTCAGCTGCATGGTGTACATCTTGTTCTGGTTCCACTCGCCGAGCAGAGCCTTGCCGTCGTAGTACGCCGGCCACTTGCGGTTCGAGTTCAGGTCGGCGTCGTAGCGGTAGACCGGGCCGCCCATCGGGGCGCCGCCGCCACCGATCTCCGGGTAACGCGCGTCACCGGCGTACCCGTAGTCGACCGTCGCCGGGACCACCGGCGGGAGGTTGGTCAGGCCCGTGTTGTTGGGCGAGTTGTTCACCGGGGCGGCGCAGTCGAACTTCGGACCGCTCGGGCCGGACGGGAACGTGTAGTCGTTGTACGCCTCGTTCGTGCCCGTGCAGTACGGCCAGCCGTAGTTGCCCGGGGTGACGACGTTCCACTCGACCAGACCGCGGGGGCCCCGGTTCGGGTTGTCCGTGTTGGCGTCCGGTCCGTAGTCCGCGACGTACAGCGTGTTGGTCTTCGGGTCGGTGCCGATCCGGAACGGGTTGCGGAAGCCCATCGCGTAGATCTCGGGACGGGTCTTCTCGGTGCCCGCCGCGAAGAGGTTGCCCGCCGGAACGGTGTACGTCCCGTCGTCCTCCGGGTGGATCCGGATCACCTTGCCGCGCAGGTCGTTGGTGTTGCCGGAGGTGCGCTGCGCGTCGTAGTCCTGGCGACCCGCCCGCTCGTCGATCGGCGAGTACGAGTTCGACTCGAACGGGTTGGTGTTGTCACCGGTGGCCAGGTAGAGGTTGCCGTCGCCGTCGAAGGCCATGCTGCCGCCGGCGTGACAGCAGGTGTTGCGTTGGGTGTCGACCCGTAGCACCTGCTTCTCGCTGGCCAGGCTGATGGTGTCGCCGGTGACGGTGAAACGGGACAGCAGGTTGCGGGTGACCCCGTCGTTCGGGGCGTAGTACAGGTACACCCAGTTGTTTGTGGCGAAGTCCGGGTCGAGCCGGATGCCGATGAGGCCGTCCTCGTTACCGGTGAAGACGTCCAGGTCGACGGCGGTGACGGTGTTGCCGGTGTCCGGCTTCACGATCTGCACGCGACCGTCGCGCTCGATGTAGAAGACACGCCCGTCGGGGGCGACGTCCAGCTCCATCGGGTTGCTGGTGTTGCTGTCCAGCGTGACCTTCTCGAAGTTCGAGGTCTTCGAGGCGCCGCAGTCGGCGTTCTCGACGCCGGCCGCGGTGCGGATGCCGCCGAGCAGGTGGGAGAGGAACTCGGGCTCGGCGTACGACTCCCGGGTGTGCCCGCCGCCCGTGTACCAGGAGCGGCCACCGTCGTAGTCCTGACACCAGGCGATCGGGTGGTCCGCACCCATCGCGCCGGCGCCGGCGGTGTAGCTCTTCTCGTCCAGGCTGGCCAGCACGTGCACGTCCGGCCGGGGGTTGGTCTGGTAGTTGTACCACTCGTCGAACCGGGACCACCGGTCCGGCAGACCGGCGGTGGACGGGTGGGCGTGGTCCTCCACCTTGACAGTGGCCTGCTGGTTCTGCGGGTGGTTGGCGAAGTACGCGCCGACCAGGTCGCCGTACCAGGCCCAGCTGTACTCGGTGTCCGACGCGGCGTGGATGCCGACGTAACCGCCGCCGGCCTTCACGTAGCGCTCGAACGCCGCCTGCTGGTCGGCGTTGAGCACGTCACCGGTGGTGGAGAGCCAGATCACGGCCTTGTACTTCGCCAGGTTGGCGTCGTTGAATGCGGCGCCGTCCTCGGAGTTGTCAACCGTGAATCCGTTGTCGACGCCGAGCTGCTGGAGGGCGGCGACGCCGGTGGGGATGGAGTCGTGCCGGAAGCCGGCGGTCTTGGAGAAGACGAGGACGGAGAAGGGATCGGCCGCGGCCTTTGGCGCCTTCGGCGCCACCTGGCTGACCGGGGCTGCGGCTTTCGCATCCCGTGGGAGAACCTGGGCGGCCGCCTGCGCGGGTGCGCCGAACAGGGTGGTCGAGGCCATGGCCAGGGAGATCAGGGTTGCGGTGATGGGTAAGCGGGCACGACGAGAACGGGACACGCCGCCTCCTGTGTCGTAGTGACAGAGCTCGCGGGAGTCGGCTCGCCGAAGGCCGTCCCTGATGGAGCCGGTGGTCACACCCTGCCAGGGTGCCCCCACCGACATTTTGTCGAATCGCTGAACAAATTAATTCGGCTGGCTCGATGTCGGGCAAGATGCGGACGGGTAACGGTTCTGCAACGGGGGGCGACATTCCGAACAGGACCCCATGAAGTGCCCCATTGGATCTCGCTCGTTTTGACGCGGCCCGCCGGCCGGCCACCGCCGACCCCGCGCCTTGGCAGGCCGGCGGATCTGTCGTACGGTGACACGCAAGTAACCCACGGGAGCCCGGTGTACCGGGCTGAGAGGGGGGCTGACAGCCCCCGACCGTTGAACCTGATCCGGGTAATGCCGGCGCAGGGAGGAGCGTTGCCGTGCCGTCCCTGGGGCGATTGCATCTCATCACCGACACCCGACCGGGTCGCGACCCACTCGCAGTGGTTCGCGCCGCCCTCACCGTGGCCCACGCCGATCTGGTCGTGCAGGTCCGGGTCGAGGATTCCGCCACCGACCGCGAGGCGTACGACCTGACCCGGCGGGTGCTCGCGCTCTGCGCGTCGTACCGGGCGACCTGCCTGGTCAACGACCGGTTACACGTGGCGCTGGCGGTGGGCGCCGCCGGTGGGCACGTCGGCGCCGACGACCTGCCGGTCGCCGCCGCCCGCCGGGTGCTCGGCCCCACCGGTGTGCTGGGCGCCACCGCTCGCGCGCCGGGCCCGGCGAGCGAGGCCGTCGCGGCGGGCGCCAGCTACCTGGGCGTCGGGCCCTGTCACACCACCAGCACCAAGACCGGCCTGCCGGACCCTATCGGGCCCGCCGGGGTACGCGCCGTCGTCGACGCCGTCGACGTCCCGGTCATCGCGATCGGCGGAGTGACCGCAGCCCGGGTGCCGGCGCTGCGGGCCGCCGGAGCGTACGGGGTGGCGGTGGTCGGTGCCGTCTCCGCCGCCGCCGACCCGGCACGGGCGACCGCCGAGCTGATCGAGGCCCTGACGTGCTGACCGGCCGGTCCCCGTCACCGCCGTCGAGCGACCGGGTCCGGCCGGACGTGGCAGTGGTGGGTGCGGGGCCGATCGGGCTGGCGATCGCCTGGCGATGCGCCGCGCGCGGGCTGCGGGTGGTGGTGCACGATCCGGCGCCCGGCTCGGGGGCGTCGGCGGTGGCCGCCGGCATGCTCTCCCCGGTCGCCGAGGCGTACTTCGGTGAGCGGCAGCTGACCGGGTTGTTGCTGGCGTCCGCCGCCCGCTGGCCGGCGTTCGCCGCCGAGTTGACCGAGACGACCGGAGTCGAGATCGGCTACCGGACCGAGGGCACCCTGATGGTCGGGCTGACCGGCGACGACCTGGCCGAGGCGCGCAGGCTGTGGGCGTACCAGCAGGGGTTGGGTCTGCCCGTGACGCCGCTGCGCCCCAGTGAGCTGCGCGACCGCGAACCGGCGCTCGCCCCACGGGTGCGCGGCGGCGCGCTCGCGCCCACCGACCACCAGGTCGACCCGCGGCTGCTGGTGCCGGCGCTGCGCACGGCCGCGCAGCGGGCCGGCGCGGTGCTCGTGCGGCAGCCGGTCCGGTCGGTGTCCGACGTGGACGCGTCGGTCACAGTGGTCGCCGCCGGCTGCGGGGCCGCAGCGCTCACCGGCCTGCCAGTGCGGCCGGTGAAGGGCCAGATCCTCCGGCTGCGCGCGCCCGACGGCGTCGCGCCGGGCTTCCGGCACGTGATCCGGGGGTACGCCGACGGCGAGCACGTCTACCTGGTGCCCCGCGCCGACGGTGAGGTGGTGCTCGGCGCGACGGTCGAGGAGCGCTCGGACACCACTGTCACCGCTGGTGCCGTGCAACGGCTGCTGCGCGCCGGCGTCGATCTGCTGCCCGAGTTGGCCGAGTACGACCTGGTCGAGGCGGTCGCCGGGCTGCGTCCGGGCACTCCTGACAACGCACCGATCCTCGGGCCGCTGCCCGACCGACCGGACGTCCTGGCCGCTACCGGGCACCACCGGCACGGCATCGTGCTCACCCCGATCACCGCCGACCTGATCGCCGACCTGGTGCTCGGCGGCGTACCCGACCCGCTGCTCGCGCCCTTCCGGGCCGATCGCTTCGGCGGTGCCGCCGCGGTGGCCGCGTCGGGCGGACCTGAACCGACGATGGAGGGGGACCTGTGGAGTTGACTGTGAACGGGGCCGGGCGCAGCGTCGCCACCGGCGCGTCAGTGGCGGACCTGGTCCGCGACATCGTGCCGCATTCACGTGGGGTGGCGGTCGCTGTCAACGGCGAGGTGGTGCCTCGGACCGGCTGGCCGGCCCGAGCGCTGTGCGACGGTGACCGGGTCGAGGTCCTCACCGCGGCGCAGGGCGGGTGAGCGGCGTGACCTTCGAACTGGGTGGGGAGACCTTCACCTCACGGCTGATCCTCGGCACCGGCGGCGCCGCGAACCTGCACGTCCTGGAACAGGCGATCCGGGCGTCCGGCACCGAACTGGTCACACTGGCGCTGCGCCGGGTGGGCACGGCGCCGGGCTCCACGGGTGGGCTGCTGGAGTTGCTGGACCGGTCCGGCGTACGCCTGCTGCCGAACACCGCCGGCTGCCACACCGCCACCGAGGCGGTGAAGGTGGCCCGGTTGGCCCGGGACGCGTTCGACACCGACTGGGTCAAGTTGGAGGTGATCGGCGACGAGCGGACGCTGCTGCCCGACGGGGTGGAGCTGCTCCGCGCCGCCGAGGAGTTGGTCGCCGACGGCTTCACTGTGTTGCCGTACACCAGCGACGACCCGGTGCTCGCCCGCCGCCTCGCCGACGTGGGCTGCGCCGCGGTGATGCCGGCCGGCTCCCCGATTGGCTCGGGGCTCGGCATCGGCAACCCGCACCACATTCGACTCATCCGGCAGGGTGTGGACGTGCCGGTGATCCTCGACGCCGGCATCGGCACCGCGTCCGACGCGGCGCTGGCCATGGAGCTGGGCTGCGACGGGGTGCTGCTGGCGAGCGCTGTCACCCGGGCGGCCGATCCGGTGGCGATGGCCACCGCGATGCGGTACGCGGTCGAGGCGGGCCGACTGGCCGCCCAGGCCGGCCGGATCGAGCGCCGCTTCCACGCGCTCGCCTCCACCCCCGACGAGGGAAGACCAGAGCTGTGACCCCGCCGTCCGGGGTTGTCGTGTTGACCGACCGGCTGGTGGCGCGGGGTGGGCTCGATCGGGTGGTGGCGGGGGCCGTGGCCGGGGGAGTGCGCTGCGTGGTGCTGCGGGAGAAGGACCTGCCGCGCGCCGAACGCGCCGCCCTTGCCGCCGACCTGCGCGCGATCCTCGTCGACGTCGGCGGAACCCTCGTCGTGGCCGGCCCCGACCCGCTCGGCGGCGACGCCGTGCACCTGCCCGCCGCCGGGCCGTACCCACCGCCAGCTCACGCCTTGGTCGGCCGCTCCTGTCACGACCAACCAGAGCTGGACCGCCTGACCACCGAGCACTACGCCACCATCTCCCCAGTCTGGCCCACGAAGACAAAACCGGGCTACGGCCCACCCCTGGGACCGGACGGTCTGCGAAAGCTTGTCGAGACCAGCCCGGTACCCCTGCTGGCCCTCGGCGGAGTGGAAACCCCGGAACAGGTAACCGCCTGTGTCAAGGCAGGAGCCGCCGGAGTGGCGGTGCTCGGCGCGATCATGCGAGCCAAAGACCCCACCGAAACAGCCGCGAGTTTGACCAGCGCTTATGTCGAGGCGGTCACCCCTGTGCTGACCCAAACCCGGCGCGGGGTCACCCAGGTCTCCACGTCAGGGCTGCGGCCGACCGTGCCCACGCAGGGATCAAGCCTGACCGCCCGGAGTGGGCACGGTCGGCCGCAGCCCCCAACCGCAACCAGTAACGGCCGGCCGCAGCCCCGAACCGCAACCAAAGGCCAGGGAAAATGACCCCGAGCACCATCCTCACAATCGCCGGCTCGGACTCCGGCGGCGGCGCAGGCATCCAGGCCGACCTCAAGGTCTTCGCCGCGCTGGGCACGTACGGCACCAGCGTCCTCACGGCGGTGACCGCGCAGAACACCCGGGGCGTCGACGCGGTGTTGCCGCTGCCCCCGCGCACCGTCACCGAGCAACTGGACAGCGTGCTCACCGATTTCACCGTCTGCGCGGTGAAGACGGGGATGCTCGGCACCCCGGCGATCGCGGACGTGGTGGCCGAGGCGGCCCGGGACGGCCGGCTGCCTCAGCTCGTCGTCGACCCGGTGCTCGTCGCCACGAGTGGTCACCGGCTCGGCGTGGTGGGCGCTGTGGAGCGGCTGCTGCCGTACGCCATTGTCGCGACTCCGAACTGCGCGGAGGCCGCGGCGATCACCGGACGCCCGGTGGACGACGTGGCCGCGATGGTCGTGGCCGCCGAGGCACTGGTGGCCGGCGGCCCGGAGTACGTGGTGGTCACTGGCGGTGACCTGGACGGGGGCGAGGCGGTCGACGTGCTGCACGGCGGCGGCGTCACCACACTGCTGCGCGCGCCGCGAGTGACCACCCGGCACACCCACGGCACCGGGTGCTCGTTCTCGGCGGCGATCGCGGTGCGGCTCGGTCTGGGCGATCCGGTGCCGGCCGCCGTGGGGGCCGCCAAGGAGTACGTGCTCCGTGCGCTGACCGGCGCGCGGGGCTGGGAGCTGGGCGCGGGACGTGGGCCGCTGAACCACTTCGGCTGGTCCGCTTGATCACCAGGGAGGCTGTCATGCACGCACGAGGCAAGGTGTACGTCGAGGGTTCGCGGCCGGATGTCCGGGTGCCGTTCGCGGAGGTGGGGCTGACCGGGGATCTGCCGCCGGTGCGGCTGTACGACACGTCCGGCCCTGGTTCGGACCCGGAGGTGGGGCTGCCGCCGCTGCGCGGGCCGTGGATCGCCGAGCGGGGTGACGTGGCCCCGGTGCGGGGTGCTGGCACGCCCCTCGCCGGGGTCGACGGTCGTCGGCCCACCCAGCTCGCGTACGCGAGGGCCGGTGTGGTGACGCCGGAGATGGAGTTCGTGGCGATCCGGGAGAACGTCGAACCGGAACTCGTGCGGGCCGAGATCGCCGCGGGTCGGGCGGTGCTCCCACTCAACGTCAACCACCCGGAGTGCGAGCCGGCGATCATCGGTAAGGCGTTCCTGGTCAAGGTGAACGCCAACATCGGCACCTCGGCCGTCAGCTCGTCGGTGGCCGAGGAGGTGGAGAAGCTGACCTGGGCCACCCGCTGGGGCGCGGACACCGTGATGGACCTGTCCACCGGTAAGCGGATCCACGAGACCCGTGAGGCGATCGTGCGGAACTCGCCGGTGCCGATCGGCACGGTGCCGATCTACCAGGCGTTGGAGAAGGTCGGTGGCGACCCGGTGAAGTTGAGCTGGGAGGTGTTCCGGGAGACGGTGATCGAGCAGGCCGAGCAGGGCGTGGACTACATGACCGTGCACGCCGGGGTGCTCCTGCCGTACGTGCCGCTGGCGGTGGACCGGGTGACCGGGATCGTGTCCCGGGGCGGTTCGATCATGGCGGCGTGGTGCCTGGCGCACCACGAGGAGAACTTCCTCTACACCAACTTCGAGGAGCTGTGCGCGCTGCTCGCGCGCTACGACGTGACGTTCTCCCTCGGCGACGGGCTGCGCCCCGGATCGATCGCCGACGCCAACGACGAGGCGCAGTTCGCCGAGCTGCGCACCCTCGGTGAGCTGACGAAGATCGCCTGGGCGTACGACGTCCAGGTGATGATCGAGGGCCCTGGTCACGTGCCGATGCACAAGATCAAGGAGAACGTGGACCTTCAACAGGAGTGGTGCCACGAGGCGCCCTTCTACACGCTCGGTCCGCTGACCACCGACATCGCGCCCGCGTACGACCACATCACCTCGGCGATCGGCGCCGCGATGATCGGCATGTTCGGCACCGCGATGCTCTGCTACGTCACGCCGAAGGAGCACCTCGGCCTGCCGGACCGGGACGACGTGAAGGCGGGCGTCATCGCGTACAAGATCGCGGCGCACGCGGCGGACCTGGCCAAGGGGCACCCCGGCGCACAGGCCTGGGACGACGCCCTGTCGAAGGCGCGGTTCGAGTTCCGCTGGGAGGATCAGTTCAACCTCTCGCTGGACCCGGAGACGGCGCGCTCGTACCACGACGCGACACTGCCCGCGGAGCCGGCGAAGACCGCGCACTTCTGCTCGATGTGTGGCCCGAAGTTCTGCTCCATGAAGATCACCCAAGAGCTCAAGGAGTACGCCGCACGCGGGATGAAGGACAAGTCGGAGGAGTTCGTCTCCGGCGGAAGCCGGGTCTACCTACCGCTCGCCTGACCCCACCCGGCATGATCGACTCGGGTTCATTGATGTCGCGGTGTTCGACCGCCTTGGGATCGGCCGATATCAGTGAACCCGAGTCGATCAAACGACCGGTCGGTACGTCTGCGCGCCGCGCAGTGGAGTCAGTGGCGCTGGGTCAGTGGCGCTGGGTCAGTCGCGGTGGTGTCGGCCGGTGGAGCGCAACGACCGACGGCTGTTCTCCTGCTCGGGCTCGTTGTCCGACACCGGCTTGCTCAGACCGGCGACCCAGTCGACGAATTCCTCATCCTGAGATGCCAGGGGCTCCGCCTCATCCGGCGTCTTCGGGCTCTCCTCGTCGGCGCGGGACCGGTTGCGGCGGAACAGCCCACCGAGCCGCCCTTTCCGGGAGGGCTGCTCTGCCACCTTCGGGTGCGTCGGTTTCGCCGACGTGGTGTCGGTGTCGGTGGCGCTGTCGGTGGTGGCGCTGGAGGGCGTGCCCACAGTGCTCGGGAACTCCGGCCGGCCCGGGTGTCCGGCGGCAGCGGTCGTCTCGCCGGCTTCGGTCGGCGTTGTCCGCGCCGTCGAGCTGTCCGGCGATTCCGCGGACCCGCGTCGCCGAGAGGTGTCGAACGCGTTCCAGGTGCCGGCCCGGCTCAGGTCCGGCAACGGTGCCCGATGCCGGGGCTTGGGCATCGGCCCGGTTGGCGCGTCGGGCCTGCTCGGCCCCTCCGATGCCGTTGCGTCCGGCTCGGCGGTCTGCGGTGGCACCGTCCACGTCGAGGTGACCGGCCAGGCCGACGGTGCGGGCGTCCACCGGTCCGCGTCCGGGTCACCGGCGGCGGTGGCCCCGAACAACCCGGCGGCGGGAACGTCCTCGGCGGCGGGCCGCGCGCTGTCGGTGTCACGAGCCCCGGCTACCGCAGGATCGCTGGTCGTGTCGGCCGGGGCTGCCTTGCTGCCCGTGCCGGCCTTCGGGACGCGCGGGAGGGCTTCCGCGCCAACCGGGCCGGCAGCGGTGGTCGGCGCCGCCGTTGCTCGCGTCGCGTCGGTCGTGTCGGCCGGTGCTGGTGTCGCCCCACTGGGTGCTGGTGTCGTGCCGGTCCCGGTGGTCGGGGTCCCTGCGGCGTCGGTTGCCGTGGTGGGGGACTCCGGGCTGGCCGGCACCTGTGTCGCGCCGGCATCGGCGGTCGTCGAGGCAGCCGGTGCTCGCTTCGAGCTGGTGACGGGCGTGGCCGGTGCTCGCTTCGCGCCGGTTGCGGTGGTCCCGTCTGCCGCCGCGCCGGAGGCAGCAGCCGAGGCGACCTCGGAGGCCGAAATCGACCGCCCACCCGGGCTTCCACGGCCGGGCCCCGGAGTGTCGGTGGCCACGTCGGAGGCGGTGGTGTCCGGGTTGGCTTTCGACTTACGGCCGCGTCGCGGCTTGATCGTCAGCGGTGCCTCGGGCGTGCCGGGGTCGGCCGGGCCCGCGCTGCTCGCCTTCGTGCTCGTGCCTGACCCCGTGCCCGTGCCCGTCGAGGCCGGGGCGGCGGGACTGGGAGCGCCCGTGCCAGTCGGTGCTGTGCTGGTCGCCTCGGCGCCGCTGCCCGTACTCGTCGGGGCCGTGCTGGTCGGGGCTGCGCTGCTCCGGGCCGTGCTGCCGGTCGCGGGGATGGGCGCGTCCGGGGTGGTCGGCGCGCTGGCAGCGGCCGCGCTGGTAGTGCCGGAACCGGGTGCGCCCGTGCCGGCCGGGGTGGAGGCGGTCTTGCGGGTGGTGCGCCCACCGGTCGGCCTGCCGCTGGTCGCCGTGCTGCCGCTGGTGCCCGTCGCGGTGCTGCCGGTCGGCTCGTCGACCGCTCGGCCGCCCGTCGGGGTCGCGGCGTCGGTGCGTCCGGCTGTGGTGCCGGTCGCGGTGGCGTCGGTGACGTTGCTGAGGTCGGTGCCGGCCGAGGGCTCGGTCGTCGCCAGGGCATCGTCCGGGCGCGGGGGCGTCTGCCCTGCGGCGGTGAACTCGCCGGTCGGCGCGGTCAGCCAGGCTGCGGACTGAGGGGGAGCGGCGGGAGTCGGAGCGGCGGGCGCCGGACCGTGCTGTCCGCTCGCGGTGGTCTCCGGCCAGTCCCAGTGGGCCGGGACGGTGCGTACGGCATCGGGGTCGCCCGTCGCCCACGGACCCGCAACGACGCCGGCGCGCTTCGTGCTGGTGGCCAGCTCGGCGTTTGTCGTCTCCGTGTCGGTGCGCTCGGTGCTGTCCCGGTCGTCCGCAGTGCTGTCCCGGTCGTCCGCCGCGCCGGGCAGCGCCGGGCCGGCGGGCAGCGGGCGCAGGATGGCGGTGGGCTCGATCGCCTGCGGATCGGTGGTACGGGTGCTCGTCGGCCAGCGCAGCAGCGCGGCGGCGGCCGCGCCGAGCGCTCCGGCCAGGATCGCGATCAACGAGCCGTAGTAGGGGGCGGTCTGGTAGCGGTCCACGGCGTCGCCCGGACCGGCGGTCAGGTAGGCGAACGCCACCAGCACCGGACCAGCCACCCCGGTGGCCCCGCTGACCAGTGGAGCCTGACCGCGCCAGCGAGCCAGCCCGGCGGTCGCCGCGCCGGCCAGCAGCGCCACGATGGGCAGCAGGAGCAGCGCCAGCCGCTGAGCGGCGGCGTCGTCGAGCCAGCTCGGCTCCAGTACGCCGAGCCGGACGGTCGGCAGTGGGCCGGCAGTGCCGAGCGACGGTAGTACGGAGATCAGCGCCAGCAGCCAGACGACGCCGGCCACGGCCGCCATGTTCCATCCCAGCTCGGGCCGGAACAGGACGGCTATCGCGGCGCCCGCCCCGATCACCGCACCGACCACGGCGCAGATGCCCACCGCCCAGACCGGGTCAACGGAGATCAGCTCCGCGGCGCGGGCGGGCTGCATGCAGAGCGGGGCGATGACTGTGGCGCCGAGGGCTGCCGCGCCGCCGACCGCCAACTGCCGGCCGGTGCTGGCCGCCGGGGCGTCGCGGCGAGCGAGGCGTCCGGTCAGGACGGCGCCGGCGACGGCCGCGTTCGCGGCGAACCAGCCCACCCAGACGAGCTGGGCCGGCCACTGGTTGACTGTCGTACCGGTGAATGCGCCGGTCAGGCGGACGATGCCGAAACCGTACGCGACGCCGAGCTGGCCGGCTCCGGCCAGCACGCTCACCCCGAGCGCCGTGAGCAGCAGTCTGCCCCAGGTCCGAATGGCCATGTCCGGCACGTTACGCACCTGGTACACCCGATCGCCACCGGCGCGCCGCGCGGCACGCCGGTGGCCATCGGCGGGTCTACTTGAGTTCGACCAGCCGGGCCAGGTAAGTCGTATCCCCGACATTGGTCAGCATGTGCACAGCGCCCGGGTCTCGGTAGACCACTCCGCCGGTGGGCTCGTCGGCGTCGATCCGGGTGCCGTCGATGGTCTGTACGACGTTCTTGGCGCCCTCGATCGCCACCACCAGGTAGGGGTGGTCGTGCCGGTGCAGGGGCTGCCGCTCGCCCGGCTCGAGGCGGATGTGCCAGACCCGGACCCGGTCGTTCTCGTACACGATCTCCTGACCCACCGGTCCGAGTTCGGTTCCGTCGATCACGTCGGTCATCGTGCTCCGTCCAGTTGGGGCAGCACCTCGGCGGCGATCAGCTCGAGGTGGTCCAGATCATCGAAGTCGATCAGGCGCAGGTGGACCCGGGTGGTGCCGATCGCGGCGAACTCGCCGAGCCGCTGCGCGAGCTGCGCGGGGGAGCCGACCACCGGGTCCTCCGGTGGCAGCGCGCTCTTCTCGTGCAGGGGCGCGGCCCGACGCTGGGCCTCCGCGTCGGTCCGGCCGATGGCGACGACGATCCCGGCGGACAGCACCAGCGGGGCGCGCCCGGACTCCGTCCGTCCGGTGCGCTCACACGTCTCGCGCACCCGGTCGTACGCCTCGGCGGTGGCGGCCACGGACTTGAACGGCATGTTGAACTCGTCGGCGTACCGGGCGGCCAGTTCGGGTGTGCGCTTGGGGCCACGCCCGCCCACGATGATCGGTGGGCCGGGCACCTGCACCGGCTTGGGCAGGGCGGGAGCGTCCACCAGCCGGTAGTGGTCGCCGGTGAAGCTGTAGGTCTCGCCGGGCGGGGTGGCCCACAACCCGGTGATCACCTCGAGCTGCTCGGCCAGCCGGTCGAAGCGCTCGCCGACCGCCGGGAACGGGATGCCGTACGAGGTGTGCTCGCGCTCGTACCAGCCGGCGCCGATGCCGAGGTCGACCCGGCCGCCGCTCATCTGGTCGACCTGCGCGACCATCACCGCGAGGGGGCCGGGCAGGCGGAACGTGGCCGACGTCACCAGGGTGCCGAGTCGGATCCGCTCGGTTTCCCGGGCCAGCGCGGCGAGGGTCAGCCAGGCGTCCGTGGGGCCGGGCAGGCCCGGGTCGGCGCCCATCGACTGGTAGTGGTCGGCGCGGAGGAACCCCTCGTAGCCGCAGGCCTCGACCAGCCGCGCGAACCGGAGCTGGGTGTCGTAGCTGGCGCCACGGTTCGGCTCGGTGAAGACCGACACCCGCATGGTCAGTGTCCTTCCGCGCCGGCGGTGGCCGGCTGTTCGCGTTCCATGAGCAGTTCGTGCAGGTCGGCGCTGACCTGGGCGACGTCGGCCAGGTGGGCGTTGCGGCCCAGGGTGCGGGGCCGGGGGATGGTCACGTCGACGACCTTGCGGATCCGGCCGGGGCGAGGGCTCAGCACGACCACCCGGTCGGCGAGCAGCACCGCCTCGTCGATCGAGTGGGTGACGAAGACAATGGTCGGCTTGTTCTCCATGTGCACCCGCTGGAGTTCGCCGGAGAGTTCCTCGCGGGTGAGCGCGTCCAGCGCGGAGAACGGCTCGTCCATCAGCATCACCCGGGGCTCACCGATCAACGACCGGCACAGCGACACCCGCTGCTGCATACCGCCGGAGAGTTCGTGCGGCAGCCGCTTCTCGAAGCCGGCCAACCCGGCCACGTCGAGCAGTTGCCGGGCCCGCTCCCGGTGCTTGGCGCGGCTCCAGCCGAAGATCTCCACCGGCAGCAGGACGTTGTCCAGCACTGTGCGCCAGGGCAGCAGCGCCGGCTTCTGGAACAGCATGGCGATGTCCTGGCGGGGGCGCGCGATCGGCGTACCGGCGACGGTGATCTCACCGGCACTCAGTGGGAGCAGCCCGGCGATCAGCCGTAGCAGTGTGGACTTGCCGCAGCCGGAGCGGCCGAGCACGGCGACGAACTCGCCCTCGGCGACGTCGAGGTTGATGCCGCGCAGCGCCTCCACCCGGCCGGATCGGCCCTCGAAGGTACGGGACACCCCGGACAGTCGGATCATCTCCGGCGTACCTCCGCTGAGTGGACGGTCAGGAATCCGACAAAGGCTAGCCGCCCTGTCGAGGTATGGCACCGGCTGGGGTCGTCGTCAGGTTGTATCCGTTCCGCAACCCGATACGCCTGGCGTCGCAACTGTGGGTTTCTCGTACGCTGTGCCCGCGAAGAGTCCCCCCACGACGGCGGCGCCCGGCTTCCACCCCTCCCGCCGGCCCGTCACGACAACCCCCTCCGGTGGCCTGCCGGCCCCGGTCGGAAAGGACATGGTGCACTGATGAGAAGGCTGACCCGTACGGTCGCTACGGCCGCGCTGGCCACCGCCCTCGCCTTTGTCTCCGCCTGCAGCAGCGGGTCGGATTCGGCCGACGATGCCAAGGGCGGCGACGGCAAGACGCTGGAGAAGGTGACCTACCTCACCTCGTTCGGTAACTTCGGCCGTGACTCCTACGCCTGGGTGGCGAAGGACAAGGGCTTCTTCAAGGAAGCCGGCTTCGACGTCGAGATCAAGGCTGGTCAGGGCACCGGTGGCGTGATCCAGACCATCGTCGGTGGCCAGGCCCACTTCGGTCCGATCGACCTCACCGGCGGTCTGCTCCAGCTCGGCAACGGCCAGGCGAAGGACTTCACCGCGGTGGCCGCGATCCAGCAGCGCACCATGGCGGGCATCGCCACCGTCGAGGGCAAGAACATCAGCTCGCCGAAGGACCTGGAGGGCAAGAAGCTCGCCGACACCCCCGGCTCCGTGGTCCGCAACCTGTTCCCGACGTACGCCCGGCTCGCCGGTGTGGACGCGACCAAGGTGACCTGGGTCAACGGTGAGGCGCAGAACCTGATCGGCACGCTGGCCTCCGGCTCGGTGGACGGCATCGGTCAGTTCGTCGTCGGTCAGCCGACCATCGAGGCGGCGGCCAAGAAGAAGGCCGTCATGCTGCCGTACAGCAACGTGATGCAGGACCTCTACGGCAACGTGCTGATCACCTCCTCGAAGATCGCCAAGGAGAAGCCCGAGATGGTGAAGAAGTTCACCGCGGCGCTGCTCAAGGGCCTTGAGTACAGCCTGGCGAACTCCAAGGAGGCCGCCGACATCCTGAAGAAGAACGTCGACGCCACCAACCCGGTCTCCGCCGCCGCCGAGCTGGAGCTGATGGCCGCGTACGTCCGTTCCGGCAACACCGGCACCGCGATCGGCACCCTGGACAGCGGTCGGGTCGCCAAGAGCATCGCCATCCTGCAGGGCGCTGGCGCGCTGAAGCAGAACATCACCCCCGAGCAGATCATCGACTTCAGCCTCGCGCCGAAGGCCTGATCGTCCGGTCGTCATCAGGGGGTACGTCCCGCCGATCCCGGTGGGGCGTACCCCCGTCGCTCGTCGGCCCCCGGCGGGCCGTGGGATTTCGAGGAGGACAGAGATGACCGACGTCCGGTCAGCGGACCCGGCGGTGGCGGAACCCCCGCCCCCGGGTGCCGGCCCCGAGGTAGGGCGCGCGGGTCGAGGTGCCGGTCTCCGGGCCGGGGCCGACGCGGCGCTGCCCGCGGTCGGCATCCTGGTCGCGCTGGCGGCGTGGTGGTTGATCGCCCGGCTGGAGCTGGTCCACCCTGTCGCCCTGCCGCCGCCCGGCGACGTGTTCAGCGCGTTCGTCGAGAAGCCCGCCCAGATGCTGGAGCACACCTGGGACACCACGCTGGAGATCCTGATCGGGTTCGCCCTCTCGGTGGCCGCCGGTGTGCTGATCGGGCTCTCGCTGGCCAGCTCCCGCACCGTGGAGCGGATGTTCACGCCGCTGCTGGTCGCTGTGAACGCGGTGCCGAAGATCACGTTGGGCCCGCTGCTGGTGGTGGCGCTCGGCTGGGGCCAGAAGCCGATCCTGACCATGGTGTTCCTGCTCTGCTTCTTTCCGATCGTGCTCTCCACCGCGACCGGGCTGACCACCACCCCGGCCGACCTGGCCGAACTGGTGCGTTCCTGGAACGCCTCCCGCTGGCAGGCGTTCCGCAAGGTGCGCTTCCCGGCGGCGCTGCCGCAGATCTTCGTCGGGCTCAAGGTGGCAATGCCACTGGCCGCGATCGGCGCGGTGATCGGTGAGTTCCAGGCCGGCGAGAGCGGCCTCGGCTACGTCATCACGCAGTACGCCGGCATCGGCGACGCCGCCACCGCCTGGGCGGCGATCATGCTGGTGGCGCTGGTGAGCATCCTGCTCTACGCGGCGCTCCTGCTGATCGAGCGGTTCGCCCTCCCCTGGGTGCGAGAAACCACAAGCAGCCGCTAACCGACCACCCCAAAGATCAACACCCAGAAACGCGAAGGGCCGGCCTCCCTCTCAGGAGGCCGGCCCTTTCCATCGACGCTGCTGGCGCAAAGGGTGTGGCCGACCGTGCCCGGCGCAGGGATCAAGCCTGACCGCCCGAAGCCGGGCACGGTAGGCCACACCCCCAGCCGGCACACGACGAAGAGCGCCGGCACGAAAGGCCAGAGGCGTTTACCCCGCCAACCGCCAACGACCATTGCGGGCGACCAGCGTGGTGAGTGCCTGTGGCATCAGGCCGCTGTGGTTGTCCGGCGTCATGCGGATCGGGCCGGAGAGGCCGTCCATCTGGGACGTCTCCAGCACGTCCCGGATGCCGTTACGGTCCACCTTCCCGATCTCGCCGCCGGCGCGCAGTTCGGCGTCGGCGATCAGCTGGACGGCGTCCGCCGCGAACGACGAGGACCCGTTGTAGCCACCGAAGCGGGCCGTGTAGTCCTGGAACCACTGCCGCCGCGCCGCCTTGGCCGGCGTGGTGGCGATCACGTCATCGATCACCATGGTCTGCGTGAAGATCAGCGTGGCCTTCTCCGTCGCCTTGGCCGCCGCGCCGAGGAAGAGGTCCCCGGCCGCTGCCGCGTCGAAGTAGATCGACCCACGGAAGATGGTCTGCTGCACGCTGGTGGCGGCCAGTGTCGCCTGCTCCGGCGGGGTCCAGAAGACCATCGCGTCGGGCTTGCCCGACGCGAGCTGCTGAACCTGCTGGCTGACGTCGGTGTCGGTGGTCTTGATCCGCTGCTGTCGGAGCGTGATCTTGGCCTTGTCCAGCTCGCTCTTGAGCGCGGTCGCGCCCTCCTGGCCGTAGTCGTCGTCGCTGACCAGCATCCCCACCTTACGGATGTTGTTGCGGCGCAGTTCGGTGGTCAGTGCGGCGGCGCTGTCCGCGGCGTTAGGGCCCAGCTTGAACACGTAGCGCCGTTCAGCGGCCGGCGCGGCGATCGCGCCGGAAGCGGCTAGCGCAATGGTGGGAATCCGCTTCTCGTTGATGGTCCCGACCGCTCCGACCGCGCATTCGTTGCAGCCGCCCATGATGATGGCGCTGACCTTCGAATCGCTGCTGAAGTCGACGATGTTGCGAAGTGACTCGGCCGAGTCGGAACGGTTGTCCTTCACCTTCAGGTCGATCTTCCGGCCGTTCAGTGCTCCGGAGGCGTTCAACTGATCGACCTTGAGTTCGAGGGCGCGCTGGTATGTCCGGCCAACCGTGGCTGCGGCGCCGGAGAGTTCGAGATCGGCGGCGATCACGATCGGACTCGTGTCCTTCTCGGCCTCGCCAAACTGGCAGCCGGTGAGCGTGGTGGCCACTACGGCCGATGCGAGCGCCGCGATGGTCGCGGAGCGGATGGGGCTCAACTCAGTCCTCCAGGTGCGGGCGCGGGCGCTGCCCGGTCACCGCCGCTAATCCGTCCTCAGTGGAGGACGGGATCTCCTCTGCCGTACGGTGTGCGCGAAGCCTGCAAAACCTTGCCAATGGCCGGCGCTGTGGTCAAGCGCGGACCCCGGCAGCATTTTCGGGACGGCCATCCCACATGCTGGGGTAACGCAATGTTTGCAAAAGCTCACTTTGCATACACGCGTGACCACTCTGGAGTTACATGCCCTGTTCAGGGGCTTGCGGAAATGAAGGTATCAGTTGCCCGGATCACGGGATGCGCTCCGTCCGACCGTTTCCTACCTCACTGCGGCTTCCCAAACACGATCATCTCTGATGAAATCGCGGCCGTGCCGCGCGTGGTCCCCTCCGCTTACGGCATGGCTCGGCGGCTCAGGCGGGGAAGAAACGACGGAGGCGATGTCGTGAGCACCGGACCGACGACCCTGCCCGCGCTCGGCGATAGCGGTCGGCCTGCGCGCCGACGGATGCCGAGACTGCGTGATGCCCGGATCCGGTCCAAGTTGGCGTTGATTCTGGTCGTCCCGGTGGCGGCGGTGATCGCGCTGGCCACGGTCCGTCTGATCTCCGTCGGCGAGGGCGCGTTCGACGCCACGCGGGCCCGGTCACTGACGGCCCTCTCCGTCGACGTCAGCGCCCTCACCCAGGATCTCCAGTCCGAACGGATGGCCGCGGCCGCCTACCTCGCCGCTCCGCAGCAGCCGGCCGACGCGTACAACCTGCGGGTCCGCCAGACGCAGCAGCGGGTGGACGAGTACCGCGCCGAGCGGGGCCGGATCGGCGACGTGCCAGCCGCCCTGCGGGACCGGCTGGCCGCCATCGACGACCACCTGGCCACCCTGGACGGCACCCGTCAGGAGGTGCTGGACCGCCGGCAGATGGCTGTCGCCGAGGCGGTGCTCCGCTACGGAGTCATCCTCACCGACCTGGTCTCCTACGGTGACGGCCTGGCCCAGCTGCCCGGCGACGAGAGCCTGGCGGACAGCCGCCGCGCCGTCGCCGCCTTCGCCCGCGCCAAGGCTTCCGTCGCCGAGGAAGAGGCAGTTGCCTTCACCGCGTTGACGGCCGGTCAGCTCGACTCGGAGCAGTTCTCCTCCTTCGTGGCAACGTTGACCGGTCAGCAGGAGGCCCTGGTCGCGTTCTCGCTGGCCGCCGACCCGGTGCAGCGCGCCCTGGTCGACAGCACCGTCTCCGGCGACGCGGTCGGCCTCGCCGACCGGGTGGCCACCGACATCACCCGCTCGGTCGGGCAGCGCCCGCTGGTCACCGCGCAGGACGCCACCGCGGCGATCGGCGCCGTGAACGACCTGATGCGCTGGGCCGAGATCCAACTGCAGGACCGACTGCTTCAGCAGGCCGACCAGGCCCGTTCGGACGTCATCCGGCAGGCAGTGGTCGAGTCGATCCTGGTGCTGCTGACCCTGATCATCGCCGTGTCGCTGGCAGTGGTGCTGGCCCGCTCGCTCAACCACTCGCTGCGCCGACTGCGTGAGGGCGCCCTCTCGGTGGCCAACCACGACCTGCCCGACGCCGTGCAGCGGCTGCAGAACATGGGCAGCGTGGGTGACGGCGGGGTGGACGAGATCGTCCGCCAGGTCCGGGACCCCATCCAGCTCAACACCCGCGACGAGGTCGGCCAGGTGGCGCTGGCCTTCAACGTCGTGCACCGGGAGGCGGTGCGGGTCGCCGCCGAGCAGGCGGCACTGCGTACCAGCGTCTCGGCGATGTTCCTCAACCTGGCCCGCCGTAGTCAGACCCTGGTCGACCGGATGATCGGCGAGCTGGACGCGATCGAGCGCGGCGAGGAAGACCCGAAGCGGCTCGCGCAGCTCTTCGAACTGGACCACCTGGCCACCCGAATGCGCCGCAACGACGAGAACCTGCTCGTCCTGGCCGGCGCCGACTCCGCCGCACCGCGTCACGACAACGCGCTGGTGGTGGACGTGCTGCGTGCCGCCCAGTCCGAGGTGGAGCTCTACAACCGCATCGAGTTCGGCACCGTCGACACGGATATCTCGGTGGCCGCACACGCGGTGAACGACGTGGTACGCCTCGTCGCCGAGCTGCTCGACAACGCCACCCGGTTCTCGCCGCCGAACACCACAGTTGTCGCCGACGGTCGCCGGATCCGCGACTACGTGCTGATCCAGATCGAAGACCGCGGTCTCGGCCTCACCGACGACCAGCTCGACTCGCTCAACCGGCGGCTGGCCGCCCCGCCGAGCGTGGACGTCGCCGCGTTCCGACTGATGGGTCTGGCCGTGGTGAGCCGACTCGCCTCCCGCTACGGCATCCGGGTGGAGTTGCGCCGCAACGTCGAGGGCGGCACCGTCGCCCAGGTGACGTTGCCCGCCGCCACTGTGGTGCTGCCCAGCAACCGGGGCCGCGAGCAGGTGCTCACCCGACCACGTCAGCCGATGGCCGTGGAGCAGGCGCCGCTCACCTCGGGCGGCCACGCCGAGCAGTTCGCCGGTGCCGGGACGACGGCGGCGACCTTGCCCGACCAGTGGCGGACCAGCCCGCCGGCACCCGCCCAGTGGCAGTCGCCGCTGGACTCGCGGGACACCACCCCGGCCGTACAGGCGGGTGGCTACACCGGCCCGCGTTCGACGATGCCGCCGGCACCCGCCGCCCCGGCACCCGTCGCCGCCCCCGCCGCCCCGCTCCCGCCGGCCCGGCCGGCCTACAGCAACGGCGCGGGCGCCTCGCTGGGCAGCCCGACAGTGGCCTACCCGACGGTCGACCCGCTGCCCCGACGCGGGTCCACCCCGGATGCCCCGGTGACCGCGGATGGGCGTGGCACGCAGAGCCTCCCGGTCGGGCCGGTCGCCGGGCCGGGCGCTGTGGCACCGCCGGCCGTTCCGTCGGTGCCCGCCGCACCGGTCAGCACCCGGCCCGACTTCCCCGCCGAGGCTCCGATCTTCCGGGAGATGGAGGCGGTCTGGTTCCGGTCGCACGGCGACGACGCCACCGCGATCTTCACCCGGCCCAACTTCGACGAGCCGCCCGCACCCGCCACCACCGCAGCGGCCGACGCCGGCCTGCGCACCGGCAACGGCGGCCAGCCGAGCGCCGGATCCGTGCCGGCCGCGTCGCCGGCCCGACCGAAGCTGCCGACCCGTACCCCGGGCAGCTCCGGCACCGACGGAGCGGCCACCCCGGGCGCCGACGGACTCGGCGCCACAATGGACGGTTTCGCGGCGCGGCCGTCGGCGCCGCCGACGTACGCCCCGCCCCCGGCCGCCCGGCCGGCTCCGGCCGCACCCGCCCCCGACCCGGGGGCATGGCGCACGGCGGCGGACGAAGGCTGGTCCCGGGCCAGCCGGGCTGCCGAGCCTGCTCCTGCCGGGACCACCCGCTCCGGGTTGCCCAAGCGGGTCCCGCAGCAACAGCTCGTGCCGGGTGGCATCGAACCGAAGAGCGGCCGGGACCGCAGCCGGCGGACCCCGGATGAAGTACGTGGTCTGCTGTCGGCCTACCACCGCGGTGTGCAGCGCGGTCGGACGGCCGGAACGGACCTGAACAGCACCTCGACCAAGGAGAGCCGATGAACAGGCCAGCTGCCATGCAGGACATGGGTTGGCTGCTCACCAACTTCGCCGACAGCGTGGCGGGCATCGCCCACGTGGTGGCGGTGTCCGCAGACGGGCTGCTGCTCGCCTCCTCCCGGGATCTGCCGGGGGACCGGGCGGACCAGCTCGCCGCGATCACCTCCGGGGTGGTGAGCCTGACCGAGGGCGCGGCCCGGATGTTCAGCGCGGGCGGGGTGTTGCAGACAGTCATCGAGATGGACAGCGGGTATCTCTTCCTGATGTCGATCAGCGACGGCTCCTCGATGGCCGTGCTGGCCGCGCGCAGCTGCGACGTGGGCCAGGTGGGCTACGAGATGGCGCTGCTGGTCGAGCGGGTGGGCGCCGCGCTGGTGCCGCTGCCGCGCGACGCGGTGCGCTCTTAGCACCGGAAGGCGGCGCTCGTTTCGAGCGCCGGACCAGGGACGAGAGGCGGCACAGTCCGGCTCAGCAGGGGACGAGGAGGTGATCGGGAATGGACCAACGACGCGCTGACCCGCGTGGCGCGCTGGTGCGTCCGTACGCGGTCACCCGTGGTCGTACCGAGCCCCGGCAGGACATCGCCCTCGAGGCCGTCCTGACCGCCTCTCCCACCCAGGTCGCCGAGTCCCGCTTCGCCGGGCACGACAAGCACCGCATCGCCACGGTCTGTGAGGGCCGAGCACAGTCGCTGGCGGAGATCGCCGCGTATACCCGGATGCCGCTTGGCGTCGCCCGGGTGTTGGTCGCCGACATGGTGGCCGAGAGCCTGCTGACGTTACACACTGCTGCTCCCGCCGAGGGGTTCGAGGAGCGGATGGAACTGCTTGGAAGGGTGCTAAGTGGACTTCGCAGGCTATGACCCCGCAGGGGGGGCGGCCGGGCCGGGGAATCGTATCCGCGAAGATCGTCGTCGCGGGCGGCTTCGGCGTCGGTAAGACGACATTGGTCGGGGCGATCTCCGAGATCACACCGCTGACCACCGAGGCGTTGATGACCGCGGCGGGTGTCGGCATCGACGATCCGTCCAAGGTGCCGGGCAAGGAGACCACCACGGTCGCCATGGACTTCGGCCGGATCACCATGGCCCAGGACCTGATCCTGTACCTCTTCGGTACACCGGGTCAGACTCGGTTCTGGTTCATGTGGGACGAGATCATCCGGGGGGCGGTGGGTGCCGCCGTGCTGGTGGACACCCGCCGGATCACCGACGCCTTCGCCCCGCTGGACTACTTCGAGAACCGCAACCTGCCGTACGTGGTGGCGCTGAACAAGTTCGACGGCGCACCGCAGTACGAGGCCGAGGAGGTCCGCGAAGCGCTGGCCATCTCGCCGCAGGTGCCGCTGGTGATGACCGACGCCCGGCAGCGGGACTCGGTCAAGCAGGTGCTGGTGACTGTCGTCGAGCACGCCATGCTCCGACTCCAGTCCGAGCACGGGCGGGGCTTCCCGACGCCGGTCGGCTGAAACGTCGCGTCACGGCCGGCTCACGACGGCCGGCCGTGACGCGTACAGGCGTGTTGACGCCCTTGGCTCGACCGAGGACGTCCCCGCACGCCCTAGTCGACCCGAAGCCGGTAGCCGCGCTTCACCACTGTCTGCACCACGCGGGGCGCGCGCAGGCCGGCCCGTAGCCGGGCGACGGCCATCTCCACCGCGTGCTCGTCCGCGCCCCGGGGCAGCGTCCTCAGCAACGCCGTGCGGGACAACACCCGACCGGGGGACTGGGCCAACGCCCGCAGCACCGCCATCGGCGCGGGCGCTAGTGGCCGCAGCTCGCCGTCGATCACCGCGGCGTGCCCGCGCAACGTGAGCAGATGCCCGCCGGCCTTGAACGTCACGGTCCGGCGGGGCAGTTCGTCGACGATGGTCCGCACCAGCGCCCCCAACCGGGCCCGACCGGGCGCGCTCACCGGCACCCCGTGCCGCAGCAGCGGCTCGGCGGTCACCGCCCCGACGCAGCTGGCCAGCACGTCGCTGCGCAACGCGGACAGCACCGCGTCGGTGCGGTCGCCGGCGGCCCGCAGCAACGCCTCGGCCGCCGGCGCCGAGGTGAACGTCACCGCGTCCACCAGCCGACCGGCGATCAGGTCGATCAGCCGGTGCAGCGGCGCCGGATCGGTCGGCGGTGCCCAACGGTAGACCGGCACCTCGATGACGGTGGCGCCCGCCGCCTCCAGCGCGAGCGTGCACTCGGGTTGACGCTCGCCGTGCAGCTGCATGGCGATGACCTGCCCGGCCACGCCGCGCCGGCGCAGATGGTCGACCACCTCGTCGCAGCTTTCCGAGGCGGGCGACCACTGGTCGTGCAGCCCGGCCGCCCGGATCGCGCCGCGTGCCTTCGGGCCGCGCGCCACCACGTACGAGCTGGACAGCACGGAGCGCAGCGGCTCGGCCAGCCCCCAGCCCTCGGCCGCTTCCAACCAGCCGCGCATGCCGATGCCGGTGTTGGCCATCAGGATGTCCGGCGGCTGGTCGAGGCAGGCGCGGGTCGCCTCGCGCAGCTCGGTGTCGTCGGACAGCGGCACGATCCGCAGCGCCGGGGCGAGCACCACCCGGGCGCCCCGTCGTTCGAGCAGCGCGGCCAACTCGTCGCGCCGCCGGTCGGCGGTCACCCCGATGGTGAAGCCCGACAGTTCTTCCCGCATCAACCCTCCTGTCGCAGCCGCACCTCGACCAGCCCGTTGCGGCAACGTGCGTCGTGTCGGGCCACGGCCACCCCGGGCAGGTCGAGGCAGTGCCCGCTGCGCAGGTCGTACACCTGCTTGTGCAGCGGTGACGCGACAGTCGGCACCCCGCCGCGGCTGCCGACGATGCCCCGGGACAGCACGTACGCCCCGGAGACCGGGTCGCGGTTGTCGATCGCGAACAGCTCGTCGGCGACCCGGAAGAGCGCGATCTGCACCCCGTCGACCAGGGCGGCGACGCCCCGGTCCGGCTCCAACCGGTCGAGCGGGCAGACGGTGGTCCAGGTAAGGGTGAGGGTCTGGGTCATCGCCGTACCTCCGGTAGGCCGAGGGTGACCGGTTGCCGACGGCGACCATTGGTCGGCTCGGATCCGGTCGGGGACTGGTCGCGTACGGGGACCGGCTGGCCGCGTTCCCTGGTGAAGGTGATCGACGGGTCCGGTACGTCGGGGGCGTTGACGAAGGACGTGTAGCGGCGCAGCCGATCCGGGTCGTCCAGGACGTCGCGCCACTCGTCGGAGTACGACGACACGTGCTGGGCCATCGCCGCGTCGAGGTCCTCGCAGAGCCCGAGCGAGTCGTCCACGATCACCGAGCGCAGGTGGTCCAGGCCGCCGTCCATGGCCTCGATCCAACCGGCGGTGCGTTGCAGCCGGTCGGCGGTGCGGATGTAGTAGATCAGGAACCTGTCGATCAGCCTGATCAGCGCGTCCGTGGACAGGTCGGTGGCGAACAGGTCGGCGTGCCGGGGCCGGAAACCACCGTTGCCGCCGACGTAGAGATTCCAACCGGTCTCGGTGGCGATGATGCCGAAGTCCTTGCTGCGCGCCTCCGCGCACTCCCGGGCGCAACCGGAGACCGCCGACTTGAGCTTGTGCGGAGCCCGCAGCCCGCGATAGCGCAGCTCCAGCGCCACGGCCAGCCCCACCGAGTCCTGCACCCCGTACCGGCACCACGTTTCGCCCACGCACGACTTCACAGTGCGCAGCGCCTTGCCGTACGCGTGCCCGGACTCGAAGCCGGCGTCGACCAGCCGCCGCCAGATCTGCGGCAACTGCTCCACCCGCGCCCCGAACAGGTCGATCCGCTGCCCACCGGTGATCTTCGTGTAGAGCTGGAAGTCCCTGGCGACCTCGCCGATCACGATCAGCTTCTCCGGGGTGATCTCGCCGCCCGGGATCCGGGGCACCACCGAATAGCTGCCGTCGCGCTGCAGGTTGGCCAGGAAGTGGTCGTTGGTGTCCTGCAACGACGCCTGTTCGCCGTCGAGCACGTGCCCGCTGCCCAGCGAGGCGAGGATGGACGCCACCACCGGCTTGCAGATGTCACAGCCGCGGCCCCGACCGTGCTCGGCGACGAGCCGGGAGAAGGTGCGGATGCCGCGGACGCGGACGATCTCGAACAGCTCCCGCCGGCTGACGTCGAAGTGCTCGCAGAGCGCGCTGGACTGCGCCACCCCGGCCGCGTCCAGGAGCTGCTTCAGCATCGGCACGCAGGAACCGCAGCTGGTGCCGGCCCTGGTGCACGCCTTCAACGCCGGCACGTCCGCGCAACCGTCGGCGATGGCGGCGTCCACGTCGCCTCGGGTCACCGCGTTGCAGGAGCACACCTGCGCCGCGGCGGGCAGCGCCCCGGCGTCCGCGCCGCCGCCGTCGGGGGCGAGCAGCGCCAGCGGCGCGGCCGGCAGCGGGCCGCCCACACTGGCCCGCAGCGTCGGGTACGCGCTGGCGTCACCGACCAGAACCCCGCCGAGCAGGGTGTGCGCGTCGTCGGAGAGAACCAGCTTCGCGTAGACCCGGGTGGCCGGGTCGGTGAACGTGACGTCCAGGCAGCCCTCGGTCGTGCCGTGGGCGTCGCCGAACGAGGCCACGTCGACGCCGAGCAGCTTGAGTTTGGTGGCGGTGTCCGCGCCCGGGAAGGTCGCCGCGCCGCCGACCAGCCGATCGGCCACCACCTCGGCCGTCGCGTAACCAGGCGCGACCAGACCGTGGCAGGTGCCGTCGACAGCCGCGCACTCCCCGACGGCCCAGATCCGCTCGTCGGCGGTACGACAGGTCGCGTCGACGAGCACCCCGCCGCGCGGGCCCAGCGGCAGGCCGGCGTCCCGGGCCAACTGGTCCCGGGGCCGGATGCCGGCGGCCACCACCACCAGTTCGGCGTCGAGGGCGGTGCCGTCGGACAGTTCCAGGGCCGCGACGCCGCCGTCCGGGCCCTGACGGATCGCTGTGGTCGCCACCCCGAGATGGGTCCGTACGCCCAACTCGTCGACGTAGCGGCGGAGCATCGCGCCGCCGGCCTGGTCCACCTGCACCGGCATCAGCCGGGGCGCGAACTCGACCACGTCGGTGCTCAGGCCGAGCAGTCGCAGGGCATTGGCGGCCTCCAGACCGAGCAGCCCGCCACCGATCACCGCGCCGACCCGCCGGCCCCGCGCGTACGCCCGGATCGCCGCCAGGTCGTCAAGGGTCCGGTAGACGAAGACCCCGGGCAGCTCAGTGCCGGCCACCGGCGGCACGAACGCGTACGACCCGGTGGCGAGCACCAGCGCGTCGTAGCGGTATTCGCCGACGGCCGTGGTGACCACCTGTCGGTCCCGGTCGACGGCGGTTGCCGGCTCGCCGAGTCGCAGCCGCACCCCGTCGTGCGGGGTGTGCAGGTTGAGCTCGCTCTCACCGACCCCGTCGAAGTACGCCGAGAGCCGCACTCTGTCGTACGCCGGGCGCACCTCCTCGGCCAGCACCGTCACCCGCCAGGTGCCCTGTGGGTCACGGGCGCGCAGCGCGTCCACGAAACGCTGCCCGACCATGCCGTTGCCGATGACGACCAGTTCGCCGCCGCTCATCGCGTCACCTCCACCGATTCCGCCTGGCTCAGCCAGTCGACGATGCCGCTCACCGCGTCCCGGCATCCGCCGCACCCGGTGCCGGCCCGCGTCGCGGCCACCACCGCATCGACAGTCCGGGCGCCGGAGCGCCAGCTTCTGACCAGTGCGCCCTTGCTCACCGTGTTGCACTGACAGACCGTGGCCGCGTCCGGCATCAGCGCCGGTGAGGCGGCCGGGGTAGCGCCGGCCGCGCCGAGTGCCCTGCCGAGCAGCAGCGCCCGGCGGTCACTCGGCACCGGCTGACCACGGTCGAAGAGTTGAATCACAGTGCCGACGGCCGGGTTGTCGCCGAGCAGGATCGCGCCGATCAGCCGCTCGTCCCGGATCCGCAGCCGGGCGTAGGTGCCCCGGGTCGGGTCGGCGAAGGTCAACTCCTCGTCCGGCCCGCCACTGGCCGCGTCACCCATCGAGGCCAGGTCGATCCCGGCGGCCTTCAGCCGGGTCACCACCGGCCGGGGCCGGTAGCGGGCCAGGGGGTCCGTCCCGGTCAGCACGTCAGCGAGCACCTGGGCCTGGGCCCAGGCGGGCGCGACCAGCCCGGTGAGCACGCCGTCGTGCTCGGCGCAGTCGCCGATCGCCGAGATGGACCGGTCGCTGGTGCGCAGCCGGTCGTCCACCACCACGCCGCGCCGCACGGTCAGGCCGGCGGCCTGCGCGAGGGCGGTGTCCGGGCGTACGCCGCAGGAGAGCACCAGCAGGTCGGCGCGGAGCGACCGGCCGTCGGCCAGGTCGAGGCGGACACCGCTGGCGTCCGCTGCCACGCCGGTCGCCGACACCCCCAGTTGGACGCTGACGCCGAAACCGGCGAGCGTGCCCGCGAGCACCGCGCCGGCGGTCGGGTCCAGTTGCCGTTCCATCAGGTGCTCTCTCGGGTGCACCACAGTGGTGGCCAGCCCCCGGGTGGCCAACCCTCGGGCGGCTTCCAGGCCGAGCAACCCGCCGCCGAGCACCAGCGCGCTGCGGGCGCCGTCCGCCGCGGCGAGGATCCGCCGGCAGTCGTCCAGGGTCCGGAAGGGGACCACCCGCTCCGGCAGGTTCGCCGGGTCGAGGCCGGGCAGTGGCGGCACCACCGCGCGGGCGCCGGTGGCGAGCACCAGATGGTCGTACCCGATCCGCTCGCCGTCGTCGGTGCGGACCTCCCGGGCGGACCTGTCGACGGCCGTCACCGGTACGCCGCTGCGCAGGTCGACGCCGTGCCCGGCGGCTTCGGTCAGCTCCACGTCCGGCTCGTCGATCCGGCCGGCAAGCAGGGTGGAGAGCAGGATCCGGTTGTACGCGCGATGCGGCTCGGCCCCGAGCACAGTGACCTTCCGGTCTCCCTCCCGGGCGTGCAGCTCAGCGGCGAGGCGCGCGCCCGCCATCCCGTTGCCGACGATGACCACCCGGGCGGTCATGCCTTCTCCACCCGGACCGCGCAGATCTTGAACTCGGGCATCCCGGAGATCGGGTCCACCGCGTCGTTTGTCACCGAGTTGGCGCGTCCCGCCCCCGCGTAGTGGAACGGGGCGAACACGGTGTCGGGTCGGATCCCGGCGCTGAGCCGGGCCGGAGCGCGGAACTCACCTCGGCGTGAGGTGACCCGCACCGGGTCGCCGTCGTCGATGCCCAGCCGGGTGGCCAGGTCGGGGTGCAGTTCGACGAACGCCTCCGGGGCGGCACGCCGCAGCGCTGCCACCCGTCGGGTCTGGGTGCCCGACTGGTACTGCGCCAGCACCCGCCCGGTGGTGAAGTGCAGCGGGTACGTGTCGCAGACCTCCTCGGCGGCCGGCCGATGGTCGACGCTGTGGAAGCGCGCCCGGCCGTCCGGTGTGGCGAACCGGTCGGCGAAGAGTCGGGGCGTGTCCGGCCCGTCCTCGGTCGGGCAGGGCCAGTAGACGCCGTCCTCGGCGTCGATCCGGTCCCAGCTGATGCCGGCGTAGTCGGCGGCACCACCGGCGGAGGCGCGGCGCAGCTCGGCGAAGACGGCGGCCGGGTCGGCCGGGAACCGAGCCGCCGCGACGGCGGCCGGTCGCACACTGGCCGGGTCGGCGTCGGCCGGGTTGGCGTCCGTCGACTCGGTCTCGGCCAGCCGCACCGCCAGGTCGGAGATGATGGCGAGGTCGGTCCGGACACCCGGCGGGGGCGGCCGTAGCGCGCGCCGACGCAGCACCCGACCTTCCAGGTTGGTCATGGTGCCGTCCTCCTCGGCCCACTGCGCGGTCGGCAGCACCACGTCCGCCAACGCGGCCGTCTCGGAGAGCAGGAGGTCCGCGACGACCAGCAGGTCGAGGTCGCGCAGTCGGCCCTCGATCCGGGCCGCCCGGGGAGCCGAGACCACCGGGTTCGACCCGAACACCAGCAACGCGCGTGGGCCACCCGGGGTGCCGAGCGAGTCGAGCAGTTTGTAGGCGGGCACTCCCGGGCCGGGCAGTTCGTCGGCCGGCACGCCCCAGACCCCGGCCACGTGCTCACGGGCCGCCGGGTCGTCGATCCGCCGGTAGCCGGGCAGTTGGTCGGCCTTCTGCCCGTGCTCCCGGCCGCCCTGGCCGTTGCCCTGGCCGGTGAGGCAGCCGTACCCCGATCCGTCGCGGCCGGGCAGACCGAGGGCGAGGGCGAGATTGACGTACGCGGTGACGGTGTCCACCCCCTTGGCGTGCTGCTCGGCGCCGCGCGCGGTCAGGATGATCACGCGACCGCCGGTGCCCAGCGCTCGGGCGGTCGCCTCCAGGTCGGCCACCGGCACCCCGGAGAGCTGTTCCGCGCGGGCCGGCCACCAGGCGGCGACGCCCCGGCGGACCGCGTCGAAACCGGAGGTGCGGTCGGCCACGTAGGCCCGGTCGACCCAACCCTCGGTGAGGGCGATGTGCAGCAGCGCGTTGGCAACCGCCAGGTCGGTGCCGGGCAGCGGTTGCAGGTGCAGGTCGGCCTGGCGGGCGGTGGCGGTGACCCGGGGGTCGATGACGATCAGCTTTCCGCCGCCCCGGCGCTGCTCGGTGAGCCAGCGCACCAGCGGCGGCATGGTCTCCGCCGGGTTCGCTCCGACCAGCAGCAAGGTGTCGGCCCGGCCCAGGTCGGCGAGGGGGAACGGCAGCCCACGGTCGATGCCGAAGGCCCGCATCCCGGCGGCTGCCGCCGAGGACATGCAGAACCGTCCGTTGTAGTCGATGTGCCTGGTACGAAGCCCGATCCGGGCGAACTTCCCCAACGCGTACGCCTTCTCGTTGGTCAGACCACCACCGCCGAAGACGGCGACCGCGTCCCGGCCGGCGTCGTCCTGGACGGCGCGGATGCCGGCGACCACCCGGTCGAGCGCGGTGTCCCAGCTCGCCGGGCGCAGCTCGCCGGTGGCCGCGTCTCGCACCAGCGGAGTGGTCAGCCGGTCCGGGTGGTCGAGCAGTTCGGCGGCGGTCCAACCCTTCTGGCACAGCCCGCCCCGGTTGGTGGGGAACTCACGTGGGTGGACCGTCACACCAGCGTCGTCAGCGCGCAGCGTCATCCCGCACTGCAGTGCGCAGTACGGGCAGTGCGTCGCCACTTCCCGGGGCGTCAGCCCCGGTGGAGTCGCCGACCGTGCACCGTCTGTCATGTCGGGAAAGCGTGCCGCCGGGCGGTTTCCGGTCCGGGTCCCTTCTGTTTCGGTCCTGTCAAGTGGGGCTCACACCGCACAGGAGCAGCGGGTGTGACGGGTGGGTGACGGCGGCCGCCTCGGACGGACGCTCGACCAGCGCGGCCATAGCGGACCTCATCCCGCGGGGAGCGGTCAGCGCAGGTCAGCGCAGGTCAGCGCAGCTCAGCGCAGGTCGGCGTGGTGTGAGGGCGGCGGGTCACCCGACCCTCACCGGACTGCGCTTGACGAGAACGCGGGTGGTTGGAAAACGGGCCGCCGGGCGGGCGTGTTCGGCCAGATCAGGGCTGCGGGCATCACGAACAGGGACCGGCGGGCGACCGCATCGCCATTCGTGGCCAGCTCGTAACCGTCAATCCACAGCCACCCGCCGTCCATCGGCCAGTCGAGAACGCGAATCACGTGGACGAAGATCGGGCGCAGGAACTGCACACTCGCGGGGCGGGTCAGGTGCAAGACGTCGCCCGTGTGCGGCTCCCGCGGTGTGGGCTTCGGCTCGGGTCTCCGATCGGACGGCTGGTCCGGCGCGGTGCCCTCCCCTGGTAGTCACTGTGGGCAGAAGCTGCCCCGTCAGGGCTCGACAGTCGAGATCTTGGACAGTTTCCGTTACGTCAGAACGGAAACTGTCCAAGATCTGAGCAGGTCGAAGGCGGCCCCGCCACGAACGCGTTAGCCGCGTTCCGTGAGATCTACCGGCCGCGCCGTCTGATCCCCCGGGAAGCACCCCCCCCGACTCCTCTCCCCCCCGCTTCCCGCGCACCGCCCTCTCCTGCGGCGATCTTGCATTTTCTGTGGCGGCATAAAGGATGAATGCGACGAAACGACGACCGGAAGTGCAAGATCGGCGGCGGTCTCGATGACCACTAGCCCTTGAGTCGCACCGGGGGGTGGGGCTGAATCTTTGACGACGTCAGCCCCGTTCGCTGGCTTATAATGTGGGAAAGTTGTCTCAATAGGTGGGAGTCCGCGATGAGTGTGACTGACGTTTTCGACGCGGTTGCCGGCACCTACGACGAGGCGCGCAGGCGGCTGATCCCGTGCTTCGACGCCTTCTACGGCGCCGCCGTCCAGGTGGCAGCGCCGCCGTTGCGTGCCGCGCTCGCCGCCGGTCGTACCCCGGAGGTGTTGGATCTGGGCGCGGGCACTGGCCTGCTCTCCCTGCTGCTGTCCACCGCGGTGCCCGGAGTCCGGCTGACCCTGGTGGACGGAGCGCCGGCGATGCTCGCCCGCGCCACCGACCAGTTGGATGCGCGGTCCGTGCCACACCGAACGGTCCACGCCGACCTGGCTGACGAACTGCCGCCGGGCCGGTACGACGCGGTGGTCAGCGCGCTGGCGATCCACCACCTGGACGACGCCGGCAAGCGCTCGCTCTACCGGCGGGCCGCCGCCGCGCTGGCGCCGGGTGGGGTGTTCGTCAACGCCGAGCAGGTCGCCGGCCCGACGCCGGAACTGGACCGGCGCTACGACGAGGTGTGGCTGGAGCGGATCACCGAGCTGGGCGCGTCCCCCGACGAGATCGCGGCTTCCCGGGAGCGGATGCGCCACGACCGCCCGGCCACGGTGGCCGACCAGTGCCGGTGGCTCGCCGAGGCGGGCCTAATCGACGTCGACTGCTACTTCAAGGAGTGGCGCTTCGCGGTGTTCGGCGGCCGGGCCGGGTAAGCCCGACGGAATGTGCGTTTCGCCGCCCGGGGGCGAGCCGGTGAACGCAGGGATGACTGTTGGTCACACCGATGGGTAATCTGCTCGGCATGACTGCCAAGGTGACTCTCTCGTTCACGGACGAGACGATCGAGGAGGCGCGGCGGTTCGCCAAGCGCGAAGGGCTGTCGCTCTCCGCGTGGATGGACCAGGCCGCCCGGGAGAAGGCGCTGCGCGAGGTCTTCACCGCGCACGCTGCCGCCGTCGGCCGCGCCAGCCTGGATCTGGAGTCCGCCGCGCTCGCCGACGCCCGCGAGGTGGGCATGGTCAACGACCTGTTCTCCGGCGGACGGCCGCGTGCTGCGTAGGGGTGAGATCTGGCGCATCGAGGGCGCCCGAGAACGCCTCGGCCTCGTGATCAGCTCGGACGTCTACAACTCCACCGACGTGCCCATCGTGATCGTGGTCGAGGTGGTCGAGGAGTCGCTCCTGCGGGACTCGCCGCTCGCCGTGTCGATGGGCCGGTACGTGGTGATGCCCGACCGGATCTCCTCGCCCATGAAGAAGTGGTTCACCGCGTGCGTGGACGTCGCCGACACCGACACCATGCTCCGGGTCGGCCGCGCGCTACGCATCCTCCAGCAGCTCTGAGCGCGCGCGCGAAGGCAGCTCCGATCGTGCCGCCCCGGTGGCGTGCTCACCATCGCCGCCGGCCCGTGGTGCGATAGCCGTTTCCGGCCCGACCCGCGACGGGCACTGCCAGGTAACCGGGTGTTCCTAGCGTTTCCCCTCGTCACATCGACGAGGAGGAGCCGCCGTGAGCACGCTCACCAGCACCGTAGTCACCGCCGAGCCGCCTGCCGTCACCGGTCGCCGGCAACCGCTGCACGACTGGCGCCCCGAGGACCCGGACTTCTGGCAGGCCACCGGCGCGCCGATCGCCCGACGCAACCTCTGGGTCTCGATCTTCGCGGAGCACGTCGGCTTCTCGGTGTGGAGTCTCTGGTCGGTCACAGTGCTCTTCCTCGGCCCCGCGTACGGCATCGATCCGGCCGGGAAGTTCCTGCTCACCGCCGTGCCGGCCGCCCTGGGCGCGGTGCTGCGGCTGCCGTACACGCTGGCGGTGGCCCGCTTCGGCGGACGACGCTGGACGATCATCAGCGCACTGCTGTTGCTGGTGCCCGCGGTCCCGATGACGGTGCTTCTGGAACCCGGGGTGTCCTACACCACCCTGATGGTGCTCGCCTGCCTCACCGGGGTCGGCGGCGGCAACTTCGCCTCCTCGATGGCGAACATCAACCTGTTCTACCCGCAGCGGCTCAAGGGACGGGCGCTCGGGCTCAACGCCGGTGGCGGCAACCTGGGCGTACCCGCCGTGCAGTTGGTCGGCCTGGCGGTCCTCGCCACCGCGGGTGCCGCGTACCCCCGGTTGGTGCCGGCGGTCTACCTGCCGCTGATCGTGCTGGCCGCGCTGGCCGCGGCCCGCTGGCTGGACACCGTGCCCGGGGCGCGCAACGAGCCGGGCGCGTTGCGGGAGGCGGCCCGCGACCCGCACACGTGGGTGATGTCGCTGCTCTACATCGGCACCTTCGGCTCGTTCATCGGCTTCGGCTTCGCGTTCGGCCAGGTGCTCCAGCTCCAGTTCGCCGAGCGGTTCCCCACCCCGGTCGACGCCGCCTGGCTGACCTTCCTGGGCCCGCTGGTCGGCTCGCTGATCCGGCCGCTGGGCGGGCACCTCGCCGACCGTCTGGGCGGCGCGCGGGTGACCTTCTGGAACTTCGTGGCGATGGCGGCTGGCGCGAGCACAGTGCTGTACGCGGCCCGGGAGCGCTCGTTCGGGCTCTACCTCGCCGGGTTCCTCGCCCTCTTCGTCTTCTCCGGCGTCGGCAACGGCTCCACGTACAAGATGATTCCGGCGATCTTCCGGGCCCGCTCGGCGGACGCGGTGGCCGCCGGTCAGCGTGATCCGGAGGCCGCCGCGCGGTGGGCGCGACGGATGACCGGCGCGTTGATCGGCATCGCGGGTGCGATCGGCGCCTTCGGCGGGGTGCTGGTCAACATCGCGTTCCGCCAGTCGTTCCTCAGCTCGGGCAACGCCGACGCCGCCTACCTGGCCTTCATCGGCTGGTACGCGTTGTGCTTCGCGGTCACCTGGGTGGTCTACCGCCGTCCGAGGGCCGGTCGACTCGCCAACGTGTGAGCTGAGACACCCTCGGCGCGTCGCCGCGCGGGACCGCACCCCCGTTTTGACCTGCGGACGGGGCGCCGGGTATCGTTGCCTGCTGTTGTACGACATCCAGAGGCGTGCCCCTTCAGGTACGCTTGGTCGTTCGTGCGCGCTGGTCCGGCCTGCTAGATCTGGTCACCTCGGCGCGCGACCCCAGACCGACGACGAGACAAGGTAGACCTGTGCGTACGTACAGCCCGAAGCCGGGTGAGATCGAGCGTCAGTGGCACGTCATCGACGCCTCTGATGTCGTGCTGGGCCGCCTGGCCACCCACGCCGCCACGTTGCTGCGTGGTAAGCACAAGCCGACTTTCGCGCCGCACGTCGACACGGGCGACTTTGTCGTCATCGTGAACGCGGGCAAGGTTGCGTTGACCGGCAACAAGCGCCACACCAAGGTCGCTTACCGCCACTCGGGTTACCCGGGTGGTCTGAAGCAGATCGGCTACGACGAGCTGCTGACCAAGCGTCCCGAGCGGGCCATCGAGCTGGCCGTGAAGGGGATGCTCCCGCACAACAAGCTCGGCCGTCAGCTCATCAAGAAGCTGAAGGTCTACGCCGGTGCCGAGCACCCGCACCTCGCGCAGCAGCCGGTGCCGTTCGAGATCAAGCAGATCGCGCAGTGAGCGCGGGCGAAGGAAGCAGCATGACCGACATCATCGAGACCGAGGTCGCCCCGGAAGCCACGGAGGCCCCCGAGGCCACCGAAGCGCCGGCCCCCGTTGCCCGCGCGCCTCGTGGTGACCGGCCGATCCAGACCGTGGGCCGCCGCAAGGAGGCCATCGTCCGGGTTCGCCTCGTTCCGGGCACCGGCAAGATCACCTGCAACGGCCAGGACCTCGAGGCGTACTTCCCGAGCAAGGTGCACCAGCAGCTCATCAAGGACCCGCTGGTCACCGCCGAGAAGCCCGAGCAGTTCGACGTCATCGCCAACCTGCGTGGCGGCGGCACCACCGGCCAGGCCGGTGCGCTCCGGCTGGGCATCGCCCGTGCGCTGATCATCAACGAGCCGGACGACCGCCCGGCCCTGAAGAAGGCCGGCTTCCTCACCCGTGACGCCCGGGTCAAGGAGAGCAAGAAGTACGGCCTCAAGAAGGCCCGTAAGGCTCCTCAGTACTCGAAGCGCTGATCTTTTCCAGCGCGTTGTACTTCTGACGGACGGCCGGTCCGCCTCCCCTCGGGGGAGGCGGGTCGGCCGTTCCGCTTTCTCCTCACTAGCAGTGCTCTTTCGGAGGTTGGCGGGTATGGGTCGGTTGTTCGGCACGGACGGCGTACGCGGGCGGGCAAACGCGGATCTCACCCCGGAATTGGCGCTGGCGCTCGCGGTGGCCGCCGCGCACACACTCGCCGAGACGGACCGCAGTCATCCGCCGCTCGCCGTCGTCGGTCGCGACACCCGCGCCAGCGGCGAGATGCTGGAGGCTGCCGTTGTCGCGGGGCTGACCAGTGCCGGCGCCAACGTGGTGCGGGTCGGCGTGCTGCCCACGCCGGCGGTGGCGTTCCTCACCGCGGAGGCCAAGGCCGACCTGGGTGTGATGCTCTCCGCGTCGCACAACCCGATGCCGGACAACGGCATCAAGCTCTTCGCCGCCGGTGGGCACAAGTTGCCCGACGAGATCGAGATGCAGATCGAGGCGGCCGTCGAGACGAACGCCACCACCGCCTGGGACCGGCCGATCGGTGCCGGCGTCGGCCGGGTGCACGACCTGCTCGACGGTGCCGACCACTACGTCCAGCACCTGGTGGGCACCGTTCCGCACCGGCTCGACGGGATCAAGGTAGTGGTCGACTGCGCCAACGGCGCCGCCGCCGAGGTCGCCCCCGTCGCCTACCGGGAGGCCGGCGCGGAGGTCATCGCCATCCACGCGGAGCCCGACGGGCTGAACATCAACGACGACTGTGGCTCCAACCACATCGAGGCGCTGCGCGCCGCAGTGGTCGAGCACGGCGCCCACCTGGGCATCGCCCACGACGGCGACGCCGACCGCTGCCTGGCGGTCACCGCCGACGGCGACGAGGTGGACGGCGACCAGGTCATGGCGATCCTCGCGCTGGCCATGCGGGACGCCGGCACGCTCACCCAGGACACCCTGGTGGCCACCGTGATGAGCAACCTCGGGCTGCGGCTCGCGATGTCCGCGCAGGGCATCCGCCTGATCGAGACCAAGGTCGGCGACCGGTACGTGCTGGAGGAGCTGCGTGCCTCGGGGCTGGCGCTCGGCGGTGAGCAGAGCGGCCACATCGTGATGCCCGCGCACGCCACCACCGGCGACGGGGTGCTCACCGGCCTGCACCTGATGGCTCGGATGGCGGCCACCGGCCAGTCCCTCGCCGAGTTGGCCTCGGTGGTCACCAAGCTGCCCCAGGTGCTGATCAACGTGCCGGTCGGCGACCGGACCGTCGGCGCCGCCGCACCCGCGGTACGCGCCGAGGTCGAGCGGGCCGAAGCGGAGCTGGGGGAGACCGGCCGGGTGCTGCTGCGCCCGTCGGGCACCGAACCGCTGGTCCGGGTGATGGTCGAGGCGGCCACCGAGGCGACCGCCCGTGAGGTCGCCGAGCGGATCGCCGAGCTGGTGCGCACCGCGAGCCCGGTCGCCTGAGGCCACCTCGGGGCGGCGTCACAGCCGCAGTCGGGCCGCCCGCTCGTACGTGTCGGAGGGGTCCTCGCCGTCGGTGAGGTCGAGGTCCTCGGTGACTCGTCCGTCGGTCAGTCGGACCAGTCGGTCGCAGCGGGCGGCGATGGCCTGTTCGTGTGTGGCGAGCAGGATGGTCATGCCGTGCCGTTCACGGAGGTCGAGCAGCAGGTCGAGGATCTGCCCGCCGGTGGTGGAGTCGAGGTTGCCGGTGGGCTCGTCGGCCAGCAGCAGGCCCGGCGCCCCCATCAGGGCGCGGGCGATGGCGACCCGTTGCTGCTGGCCACCGGAGAGCTGCGCGGGCAGGGCGCGTTCCCGCCCGGCCAGGCCGACCGCGTCGAGCAACTCGCGGGCTCGGGTCGCGTGATCGGCCCGGCCCCGGCGGGGGAGGACCGGCGCGATCACGTTGTCCAGCACGGTGAGTGCGGGCAGCAGGTGGTAGCGCTGGAATACGAAGCCGACCCGTTGCCGGTAGCGAGCCAGTGCGGCCCGACGCAGGTCGCTGACCACCACGTCGTCGACTGTCACGCTGCCCTCGTCGGCCTGCTCGATCGCGCCGATGAGATGCAGCAGCGTGGACTTGCCCGACCCGCTCGGCCCGGTCAACGCCACCACCGAGCCGGCCGCGACGGTCAGGGAGACGTCGTCGACTGCGGTCAGCTGGTCCGCCCCGGTGCCGAATCGTCGTGTCAGGTGGTCGACCGAGATCGCGCTGCCGATCTGCTCGCTCATGACTGCTACTCCTCTGCCAGAAGTCGGGCGGGTCGTAGGCGCGGCAACAGGGCGGCGGGCACCAGCGCGGCGACGGCGCTGAGCAACGCGCCCGCCAGCGCGACCAGCACGGCCACCAGGAGCAGCGCGCCGGGAAGGGCGCCGATCAGCCAACCCGCGCTGGCCAGGCCGACCGCGGCGCCGGTCGTCGAACCGACGAGCCCCAGCGTCAGCCCCTCGTAGCCGACCAGCCGGCCGAGTTCGGCGTCGGTCCAGCCGATCGCCCGCAGGGTGGCCAACTCGGCGGCCCGGTCGCGGATGTTCAGGTAGAGCACGTCCGCCACCGCGGCGGCACCGAGCAGCACCGTGGCCGCGGCGGCCACGGTGTCCGCGCCGCGGACGCTCAGCGAGACCACGTCGCCGAGCAGGCTGCCGACGATCGCCCCCCGGAACGCCCACGCGGCGGCGGTGACCAGCGTCAGCGCGGCCACCCCGATGGCCAGCGCGCCGGCGCCGAGGACCGTGCGCCCGGGGGTGCGGGCCAGGTTCACCAGCGCCAACCCGAAGAGGGTGCGTGGCCGGCGCACCCAGCCGGCGGGAGCGACGATCGGGCGGAGGGCGGCGGCCGGGTGGGTGCGCGCGGCCCGCAGCGCCGGCACCAGGCCGGCGGCCACCGCGAGCAGCAGGGCGATGGGTACGGCAAGGGCCGACCGCCGCCAGTCGACGTCGATGCCGAGCGCGATTCCGAGCGGGATCGCGAGGGTCAGCGACAGCAGACCGGCGATGAGCCCCAGCAGGGCCACCTCGCCCAGGATCAGCGCCGCGATGCGGCGGACCGGCCAACCGAGACAGGAGAGAACCGCCAGCTCGGAGCGCCGGTCCCGGACGGCGGCGCTGACCGCGTTGCCGAGGAAGAGCACACACACCACCAGGACCAGCACGAAGAGCACAATGCTCTTGCGGTCCACCGCCTGAGTGATGATCGAGGCCACGCCGAGTGCCGACCAGTTCTCGGTCAGCCGCAGCATCGGCCGGCCGAACGAGCCGGCGGGAAGCTCCACCGTCTGCGGCGCGCCCGACGAGCCGAGTGTGATGTCGACGTCCAGCCCGGTGCGTGCCGCGATCTGCTCGGCGACCAGTCGGACCCGCTCGGCCGATCGCTCGCTGTAGCCGCCCACGTCGGCCACCCGTACCCGGATCGCGCTGATCGGGGCCTTGGCCTGTGGCCCGCCGCCACCCTGCAGGATCTTCGGCACGCTGCCGAGGTTGGTGAGGAGCAGCGGCGGCGCGGACAGGTAGCCGGCAGGGTTGCCGCTGGGCGCCAGCGGTTGACCACCCAGCGTCGCCCGGCTGCGGTCGTCGGCACCCTGTGCCGTCGGCGCCTGGTAGGTCTCCAGCGGCAGTTGGCCGAGGTCACTGAACCCGGTCAGCCGGCCCGGGTCGAAGACACCGACGGCCCGCCAGAAACGATTGGCGCTGTTCGCGCCCACGGGTAGCGGCAGCGCCCGTATCGATCGGGAACCGGTGTCGTCGGCAAGCCAGGGTCGGGGCAGCGGGTTGAACGCCTCCTTCTTGCCGTACACCTCGGGGTCGCCGGGCGGTTGCTGGCGGGCCCGCAGGCTGCCGTCGGGTAGCGGGTCGTACTGCACCTCGGCCGACTGCACGACCGTCTGAAGTTGACCGTGGCAGCACCCGGCCAGGGAAAGCTCCTCGGTGAGCATCGCCTGGTGTCCGGCGGTGAGGTCGTACCGACCGGACCCGGCGGGAGTCCCCCCAGGGCGGCTCAACGTCTCTTCCAGGTCGATCGCCTCCACCCCGGCGGGGCTGATCGAGAGCCGGGTGAACCTGGCCGCCAGCGACTCGTCGATGAAGGGTCGGTTGGTGACGAGGACCGGGACCTCGTGGTTGTCCGCTGTGCCCCGGCGGTTGACGGCGACAGTGTCGTCGGTGCGGACGGCTCGACCGGTGACGACTGCATCGTCGAGTCCGACGAGTTGGTCCTCGGCCGCCGGGTCCACCGCTGCCAGGAGGAACGGCACGGTCAGGTCGTACGCCATCACCAGCCGGTCATTGGGTGTAGCGGAGCCGTCCCGGTCGGTCGCGAGGATGTAGGAGTCGGCTTGGAACCGACCGTCGGGCAGCAGTTGGACGGCGTGCAGGGACCAATCCTCGCGCTCGGAGTAGGTGCCCGGGTTGCCGAGCAACGCGTATCCCGGATCGCAGATGGGGAGGCTGCGCCCGTCCGGCTGTACCTCGCGGGGCGTCGGCCCGCAGGTGTCCGACCAGGAGTAGGACCGCCCATCGGAGTACGGCACGGCGTCACCGTCGATTCCCCTGTCGATACGGGGGTAGATCAACGGCTTCGTGGTCACGTACACGTACCGGGGTTTGCCCGGTGCGCTGGAGAGACCGCGTTCGGCGTGGAAGGTCGGGTCGACCCGGATGACCTGCTGGTCCAGCGAGCGGTCGACGGCCTCGGTGAGGTCGATCGGAGTCGGCAGCAGCGTGGTGGAATAGCCGAGCATCGCGATCGGGGCCGCCACCTCGATGCCGGGGACGGCGGTCACCTGCTCGTACTGCTGTGTGGTGATGCCGCCGAACAGCCCGGAGAGATAGTTGGGGCGGACCAGCCCGCGCTCGGCCTCCAGCGGGGTGCGGGTCCCCTTCGGACGGACCAGGATCTCGTAGGCGACCTGGGTGTTGCGCTCGACAGTGCCGGTGACGTCCAGGTGGGAGGTGGTGGTGGCGCCGGTCAGGACCACGAAGCCGGTGGTAGCCACCAGCACGCCGACCAGTAGCGCCACCGACCGTCCCGCACGGCCGCGCAGCTGTCTCCAGATGAAGCCGAGCATCGCGCCTCCCCGTGTGCTGGCTCCCACTCTGCGCGATACATTGTGACAATGCAAGACCCGTACCGGAGGTGACATGGCGATCCAGCACGCTGTCCTCGCCCTGCTCGCTGGTGGCCCCAGCCACGGCTACCAGCTCAAGGGCGCGTTCGAGGCCGCCGTCGGCCCGCAGTGGGGGCCGCTGAACATCGGCCACCTCTACCAGATCCTGGACCGGCTCTCCCGGGACGAGCTGGTCGTCGCCGAACGGCAGCCGCAGCCGATCAAGCCGGACCGGGTGGTCTACGAGATCACCCCGGCCGGCCGCGCGGAGTTGGCGCGGTGGCTGGCCGAGCCGAGCCCGCGCAGCGGCGGATTCCGGGACGACTTCTTCCTCAAGGTCACCGCCGCCGCCCGGTCCGGCTCCGCGACCACGGTTCGCGCCGTCCTGAGCAACCAGCGGGGGCACCTGCTGCGCGAGCTGCGCAATCTGGACGGCCTACGGAGGGCCGCCGAGGATCCGGTGGTCGGGTTGCTGCTCACCGCGGCCAGCCGGCACGTGACAGCGGACCTGTCGTTCGTCGACGACGCCGAGGCGGTGCTGCTCGGTGACGAGGGCCAACTGCTCACCCGACTCGCGGCGTCGACAGCGGATCAGTCGGCGACCGACCCGGGATCGGCCGGCTCCGGGCGGGTCAGCGGCTCGAGCCCAGAGCGTGCAGCCGGCTGACCGCCTCGGTCAGCACCTCCGGGCGCTTGCAGAAGGCGAACCTGACCAGCCGCCGGCCCGCGTCGACGTCGTCGTAGAAGACCTGGGTGGGCACCGCCACCACACCGCAGCGCTCCGGCAACGAGCGGCAGAACTCCACCCCGTCCCGGCCGCCGAGGGCGGTGATGTCGGCGGTGACGAAGTACGTCCCCTCCGAGTCGAGCACCTCGAACCCGGCGTCGGTCAGACCACCGACGAGCTGGTCACGCCGCTGCTGGAGACCGTCCCGAAAGCCGGTGTAGTAGTCGTCCGGCAGGGCCAGCGCCACGGCCACCGCCGGTTGCAGCGGCGCGGCGTTGACATAGGTGAGGAACTGCTTCACCCGGAGCACCGCCGACACCAGCCCCGCCGGGCCGCTCGCCCAGCCGACCTTCCACCCCGTGCAGGAGAACGTCTTGCCGGCCGACGAGATGCGCAGCGTCCGCTCCCGCATCCCGGGCAGGCTGGCCAGCGGCACGTGCGGGCTCGCCGCGTCGGTGAAGACCAGGTGCTCGTACACCTCGTCGGTGACCGCGTACGCGCCGAACTCCTGGCACAACTCGGCGACCTGCGCCAACTCGGCAGGGGTGAAGACCTTGCCGGTCGGATTGTGCGGCGAGTTCAGCAGCACCAGCCGGGTGCGCGGGCCGAAAGCCGCACGCAGCGCCGCCGGGTCGAAGGCGTACCGGCCGTCGGCCGAGGGGCGAAGCGTCACCGGCCGGCGGACGGCGCCGGCCAGCGCGATCGAGGCGGCGTACGAGTCGTAGTACGGCTCGAAGCAGACCACCTCGTCGCCCGGTTCGCAGAGCGCGAGGATGCTCGCCGCGACCGCCTCGGTAGCGCCCGCCGTGATCACGATCTCGCTGTCCGGGTCGTACCCCAGGTCGTAGAACCGCTGCTGATGCGCCGAGACGGCCGCGCGCAGGGCGGGGATTCCCGGGCCCGGCGGGTACTGGTTCTGTCCGTTGCGCAGCGCCTCGGCGGCGGCGGCCAGCATCTCCGGCGGGCCGTCGGTGTCGGGGAAGCCCTGGCCAAGGTTGACCGCGCCGGTGCGTACGGCGAGGGCGGACATCTCGGCGAAGATCGTCGTGCCGAATGGCCGCATCCGGGCCACCAGCGGGTCGACATCCGTGCTCGTCGTCACCTGCGCCAGCCTACGGCCATACCCGGCTCGGACCCCAGCCTCACTCGGGCGCGCAACTGGTCGACCAGTACCCCCGGGTCTTGTCGACGACCGGCTTGCCGGCGCCGGTGACAGTGACCGTGCAGTCGAGTGGTCGCTGACCCTCGTCGTCGGCCCATCTGGCCTCCACCAGCACCCGGGTCTTGCCGTTGGTGCGAATCGTGGTGCGCCAGGGCAGCTTCTGGCCGTCGACATGCATGAGATCGCTCTCGGCGTCGTAGTACGCCAGGTCGACGACGCCCGTTCCGCTGAGCTCGTAGACCACGGTCACCGGTGCCGGCCCTGAGGTCGGTCGGGTGATCGGCTTCTTGCTGGGGGTGGGCGCCGCGGTGGATGGCCTGGTGGTGGGTTGCTCCGGGATGATCGGCCCAGTGGTGGGCTCCGTCCAGCCGTCGTCGTCGGGGACGACCCACGGCTCCTCGGCGGTCGGGTCCGGGTTGGTCGAGCCGAGCCACAGGCCACCCACGCAGAGGCAGCCGCACACGAGTAGGACGAGTGCCACGACGGCCGCGACGACGATCCCGACGATCCGCCCGCTGCTCGTGGCCGGCTTGCCGGGAACCTGCGGATACCCGGGGTAGGCGTACGGCGGCGGATAGCCGGGCGGCGGCCAGCCGGTCCCGGGCGGCGGCCAGCCAGCGGCCGACGGCTGCCCGTCCGGCATCGGCCACCCCGCTGGCGGTGGCGATCCGGCCGACGGCGGGCCTGAGGCGTCGGGCGACCACTGGGGCGTCTGTGGGGCGGGCATCCACGGCGTCGCGGACGGTTGTGGCGTCCACTGGGTGGCGGGCGGCGGCGGCGTCCACGGCGCGGCCGGCGGGGCGGGTGCCCAGGGGGCCTGCGGTGCCCACGGCTGACCCGCCGCCAGCGGGTCGGGGGCCGGATACGGGGCCGAGGACGGCGGTGCCGTCGGATCCGGCGGGGGTGCGGGGGAGGCCGGGTCCGGAGTGGATGAGGGGGTCGGGTCGGGCGACGGCGCGTCGGACATGGCTGCTCCGGGCGGGAGTGGGTATGGAACGAACGGGCCGTGGACGGGAGCGCCAAACCCGCCGAGAGACTGTCGCACCCGAAGGCGTGTCGCAACCCCGCCCGGCGGAGCGGGCGCGGGCGGGCGGGCTGTGACGCTCGTCCCGTTGTGGCCGCGTAGGCGCTGATCGCTCAGATTCCGTGATTGATAACCCGACTTTCGAGCAACCAACATGAGTGAAACTGGGTTAGGCTGCGGGCCATGTGTGGAATCGTGGGATACGCGGGCGCGCGCCCCGCACTCGGCATCGTCCTCGACGGGCTGCGGCGGCTGGAATACCGTGGCTACGACTCGGCAGGCGTCGCGATCGTCTGTGACGATCAGCTGCTGACCGAGAAGAAGGCCGGCAAGCTGGCCAACCTGGAGAAGGTGCTGTCCGAGCGGGCCGCCGACGACCCGACCTCCTGCGCGGCCAGCCCGATCGGCATCGGTGACGGCACCACCGGCATCGGGCACACCCGGTGGGCCACCCACGGCGGCCCGACCGACCGCAACGCCCACCCGCACGTCGCCCCCGACGGGCGGGTCGCGGTGATCCACAACGGCATCATCGAGAACTTCGCCAAGCTCCGCGCCGAGCTGGAGGCCGACGGCGTCCAGTTCACCAGCGACACCGACACCGAGTGCGCCGCGCACCTGCTCGCCGCCGCGCTGGCCGACCTGCGCGCCGCCGGCCAGCCGGACAGCCCGCAACTGCTCGCCGCCGGCATGCGCGTGGTCTGCCAGCGACTGGAGGGCGCGTTCACCCTGCTCGCTGTGGACGCCGCCGTGCCCGGCGCGGTCGTCGGCGCCCGGCGCAACTCGCCGCTGGTGGTCGGCCGGGGTGACGGGGAAAACTACCTGGCCAGCGACGTGGCCGCGTTCATCGAGCACACCAGGGAAGCGGTCGAGCTGGGCCAGGACCAGATCGTGCTGATCACCGGCGACAGCATCGAGATCACCGACTTCGAGGGCCAGCCCGCCTCCGGCAAGGACTTCCACATCGACTGGGACTCCTCGGCCGCGGAGAAGGGCGGCTACGACTGGTTCATGCTCAAGGAGATCGAGGAGCAGCCGCAGGCCATCGCCGACACGCTGCTGGGCCGGCTCACCGAGAGCGGTGAGATCGCCCTCGACGAGGTCCGCCTCAGCGACCAGGATCTGCGCGACGTCGACAAGATCTTCATCGTGGCCTGCGGCACGGCGTACCACGCCGGCATGGTCGCCAAGTACGCCATCGAGCACTGGACCCGGATCCCGTGCGAGGTGGAGCTGGCCAGCGAGTTCCGCTACCGCGACCCGGTGCTCGACCGGTCCACGCTGATCGTGGTCATCTCGCAGTCCGGCGAGACGATGGACACCCTGATGGCGCTGCGCCACGCCAAGGAGCAGAAGGCCCGGGTGCTGGCGATCTGCAACACCAACGGCTCGACCATCCCCCGCGAGTCCGACGCCGTGCTCTACACCCACGGTGGGCCGGAGATCGCCGTCGCCTCCACCAAGGCGTTCCTCACCCAGGTCGTCGCCTGCTACCTGATCGGCCTGCACCTGGCCCAGGTGCGCGGCATCAAGTTCGCCGACGAGGTGGGCGCTGTGGTCGCGCAGTTGCAGGAGATTCCCGGCAAGCTGCGTGAGCTGCTCGACCGGATCGAGCCCGTCCGCGAGTTGGCCCGGGAGCTGAAGTCCGAGCCGACGGTGCTGTTCATCGGCCGGCACGTCGGCTACCCGGTGGCCCTGGAGGGCGCGCTGAAGCTCAAGGAGTTGGCGTACATGCACGCCGAGGGCTTCGCCGCCGGTGAGCTGAAGCACGGCCCGATCGCATTGATCGACAAGGGCACCCCGGTGATCTGCGTGGTGCCCTCGCCGGTGGGCCGGGGCATGCTGCACGACAAGGTCGTCTCCAACATCCAGGAGGTCCGGGCGCGGGGCGCGCGGACCATCGTGATCGCGGAGGAGGGCGACGAGGCTGTCGTCCGGTACGCCGACCACCTGATCTACGTGCCGCGTACGCCCACCCTGCTGGCCCCGCTCGTCACCACGGTCCCGTTGCAGGTGCTCGCCGCCGAGATCGCCGCCGCCCGGGGGCACGACGTGGACCAGCCCCGCAACCTGGCCAAGTCGGTCACCGTCGAGTAAGCCTCAGCGGCCCAACACGACCCGGGCCATCCCGTCCAGCGCGGGATTGCCCGGGTCCCAGTAACCGGTGTGCCCGCCTCGCCCACTGCCGAAGACCCGACCGCCGAACCCGGGATCCGACGGGTCGTGCCCGAACCACAGTTCGTGCCCGGTCCGGCCCGGCCAGCCCAGCACGGCGGCCAGCGGAGCCGTACGCAGCAGGGCCCCTCGGCCCAGCTCCTCCGGTGACCGGGCCGCCCGGATCACGTCGTCGGGGGCGCTGCTCGCCCAGACCTCCCCGGGTGGCACGCCCAGCTCGCTGGCGTGCGACGCGCCGACACCGGGGGAGCCGACGAAGACCAGCGCGTCGGCGGCCAGGCCGTGCTCCCGGGCGGCCACACCCACCACCAGCGACCCGTAGCTGTGCCCGAGCACCGTCTGCCGGGCCGGCGGCCCGTCGTGGCTGACACGCAGCCCCTCCTGGAAGCGGTGCAACGCCGGGCCGGCGTCCCGGGCCTGACCCGCCGAGGCGGCCTCGGTCAGTAGATCCGGAGCGTCGTAGTCCAACCAGAGCACCGCCGCGCTGCGCTCACCCGGGGCGAGCGCGGCGCACCGCTCCAGCACCCGGGCCGCCCTGCCCAGCTCGCCGGAGGCGTCGTCCAGGCCGGCGGTCATCCCCGGCACGTAGGTCAGCACCCGGTCGGCGCGGTCCGGGTCGCCGAGCGCCACCACCGCCCGGCCCTCACCCGCCGGATCCAACCCGAGCAGGTACGCCCGCGGCACCTCGTCGGCCGTCAACCGCCCGACCAGCGCGTCCAGACCGGCCAGCCGTCCGGCCACCCCGCGCAACCGGATCACCGCGAGCGGCCCCGGCGGCACTCGCGACAGCAGCCGTCGCCGCTCGGCCAGCAACTCCGCACGCCAGGCGTCGAGCCGTAACCGGTTGGCCTGGTCGCGGGCGGCCACCGGCAGCCCGTCCAACCGGCCGACCAGTGCCGGCTCGCGAACGATCAGCCACCGTCGCTGCGCCGGGGTCAACCCGGACCACCAGGCGCTGACCAGCGCGGGCGCGGCACCGAGGGCCGGCCGGCCCGACGGGGGCGGAGACGTCCAGCCGGTGCCGGCGGCCCTCGCCAAATCATCCAACCGGTCGGCGGCGACGCGGTCCGCGGCGGCTGCCCCGTCGAGCGCGGCCCGCAGCGCCGCGGCCACCCCAGCCGCGGCGACCCCGGCCCGCTCGGTGGGCCGGAACCGGGCGGGATCGACCCGCACCCCACCCGAGCGGTCCACCAGCAGGCCGGCCGCCTCGGCCTGGGTGACCGCCTGGGCCAGCCGTGCCTTCGCCACCGCCAGCCCACCGGCCAACTCGGCCAGCACCTGGTCGACCTCGATCAGCGCGGGTGCGATCGAGGCCAGCTCGTCACGCAGACGGCTGAGTCGAGTGTCCGCCGCCGTGGCTGCCGCACCCGACCAGCCGTCCCGCAACCGCCCGCCGGCCGTGCGCAGCCCGCCGAGGCCCCGATCGAGTGGCCCGGCCAACCCCGCCCACGCCGCCCCGGCGGCCCGCCACCCACCGGGATCGACAGCCCACAGCTGCCGGTAACCGACGCTGCTCACCGGGGTAGGGACGCGAACCGGTCGGCGGCCCTGTCGTCCACCGTCTCGTACGCCTCGGCCGCCGCCCGGACCCCGCCGGAGGTCACCGCGACCCGAGCACCCAGCCGGCAGAACCAGGCGTGCCCGGCCGCCTCCAACCCGGCCAGCGCCGCGCCGGCCCGCCACTCGGGCGCCGCCACCACCAGCCCGGGCACCCCCGCGAGGCCCAACGCCAACCGGCGCGCCTCGTCGTCGAGCAGGACGGCGACCGCCCGCAACTCCTCCGGCTGGACGGCGAACGGCTCGTCGGTCATGACCACACCCCCGTGGACGATCGGCATCGACGCGCTGACGCTAGGCACGTACCGGAGGCCGCGCCGTGCCCTGTGGACAGCCGACGTCGAGGCGTACCCCGGGGTGTCCACAGGCGTTGCCCAGCGCGAGCCCGACGGCTAATCTGCGGCCTCGACCGCCGGTAGGGTGGTGTGGTGATCGTCGCTGTCGGCATCGACGTCGTCCTGGTCGACCGGTTCGCCCGGGCCCTGGCACGGACGCCACTGCTCGCCGACCGGCTCTTCACCGAGGCCGAGCGGCACACCCGCTCCGGCAGCCCGCGCTCGCCCGAGTCGCTCGCCGCCCGGTTCGCCGCCAAGGAGGCGGTGGCCAAGGCGCTCGGCGCCCCGGCCGGGCTCAACTGGCACGACTGCGAGATCGTGCCCGACCCGGATGGCCGCCCCTGGCTGGCCGTCTCCGGCACTGTCGCGGCGGTGGCCGACGCACGTGGGGTCAACCACTGGCATCTCTCGTTGTCGCACGACGGCGGGATCGCGTCGGCGATGGTGGTCGCGGAACGATGACGTCGGCCGGGAGGGCCGGTCAGGTCCGCCCGCGAACGGAATGGGACACGGTGGCATGAGAGCGGTGTGGCGGGTTGCCGACGTACGGGCGGCCGAGGCGGGGTTGATGGGCACGCTGCCGGAGGGGACGCTGATGCAGCGGGCCGCCGCCGGCCTGGCCCGCCGGGCCGCGCTCCTGCTCGCCGAGCGGGGCGGGGTCTACGGAGGCCGGGTGCTGCTGCTGGTCGGCTCCGGTGACAACGGCGGTGACGCGCTGTACGCGGGGGAGCGGTTGGCCCGCCGAGGTGTCCAGGTGTCCGCCCTGCTGCTCACCCCCGGGCGGGCGCACACCGCCGGTCTGGCCGCACTGCGAGCCGCTGGAGGCCGGCTGGTCCAGGATCCGGCCGGCCCGGTCGACCTGGTCCTCGACGGCATCGTCGGCATCGGTGGCACCGGCGGGCTACGGGCGAACGCGGACGAGGTGGTCAAGCGCCTCGGCGAGCTGCGCGGACGCGACGGGGAACGGGCCACGGTGCTGGCGGTCGACGTGCCCAGCGGGGTCGCTGTCGACACCGGCCACGTGCCGCTGTCCGCGTCCGGCCGGCCCACGGCGGTCCGCGCCGACGTGACTGTGGCCTTCGGCGCGCTGAAGCCCGCCCTGGTGGTCGGGCCGGCCGCCGCGCTGGCCGGGCACGTCGAGCTTGTCGACATCGGGCTGCGGCAGTGGCTGCGCGGCACCCCTGCGCTGCGGGTCACCGAGTGGTCCGACCTGGTCGACTGGTGGCCCCAACTGGGCCCGGCGTCGGAGAAGTACACCCGGGGCGTGGTGGGGGTGGCGACCGGCTCGGCGACCTACCCCGGTGCGGCGGTGCTCTCCGTGGGCGGCGCCCTGGCGGGGCCGACCGGCCTGGTCCGCTACGCCGGCAGCGCCCGCGCCGAGGTGCTGCACCAGCACCCCTCGGTGATCGCCAGCGGGCGGGTCGCCGACGCGGGCCGGGTGCAGGCCTGGGTCTGCGGCTCCGGGCTGGGCACCGGTGCCGACGCGGCGGCCGAGCTGCGCGCCGTTCTGGCCGCCCCGGTGCCGGTGGTGCTCGACGCCGACGCCCTGACCCTGCTGGTGGACGGCTCGCTCGCCGACCGGCTGCGGGGTCGCGACGCGCCCATCGTGGTCACCCCGCACGACCGGGAGTTCACCCGTCTCTGCGGTGAGGAGCCGGGCGCCGACCGGGTTGGCGCCGCGCTGCGGCTGGCCGCCTGGATGAACGCTGTGGTGCTGCTCAAGGGCGACCGCACTGTGATCGGCACGCCGGACGGTCGGGCGTACGTCAACCCGACCGGCACCCCGGCGCTGGCCACCGGCGGCACCGGCGACGTGTTGGCCGGGCTGCTCGGTTCGCTGCTGGCGGCCGGGGTGCCCGCCGATCGGGCCGCCGCCTCGGCCGCGTACCTGCATGGGCTCGCCGGGCGGGAGGCGGCCCGGGGTGGGCCGGTGACCGCGCCCGACGTGGCGACCGCGCTGCGTCCGGTGCTGGCCCGGCTGGGCTGAACGGGCGGTTCCGGGTGCGGTGACCGGATCGCCGCGTCGGGACGTGCGTCGCCGCCCGCCGTGATCACGGCGGAAAGTAGGCTGGGTACATGTGGCAGGCCGAGGTACGCGTCGATCTTGACGCCATCCGCGAGAACGTGAGCAGGCTCCGCTCCGGCACCACCGCCGAGTTGATGGCAGTGGTGAAGGCCGACGGGTACGGCCACGGGATGCTTCCGGCCGCCCGCGCGGCGCTCGACGCCGGCGCTGACTGGCTCGGTGTCTGCACCCTCGACGAGGCGCTCACCCTGCGGCGGGCCGGGGTGACAGTGCCGGTGCTGGCCTGGCTGCTCGCCCCCGGGTTGCCGCTGCACGAGGGGGTCGCCGCCGGGGTGGACCTGGGCGCGGCCAGCCTGGCGCAACTGGACGAGATGATCGAGGCGAGTCGTCTCGCCGGGCGTCCCGCCCGTCTGCACCTCAAGATCGATACGGGGCTGTCCCGGGGCGGCGCGACAGTCGCCGACTGGCCCGCGCTGCTGGACGCCGCCGCGAAGGCGCAGGCCGATGGCCTGGTCGAGGTGGTCGGCGTGTGGAGCCACTTCGTGTACGCGGACTCGCCCGGCCACCCCACCACCGACCGCCAACTGGCCGTCTTCCACGAGGGGCTGGCCATGGTCGAGCGGGCCGGGCTACGGCCGCGCTGGCGGCACCTCGCCAACTCGGCAGCCACCCTCACCCGCCCGGACACCCACTTCGACCTGGTCCGCCCCGGCCTGGCCATCTACGGGCTGTCCCCGGTGGCCGGCGAGACGTACGGGTTGCGGCCGGCGATGACCGCCCGCGCCCGCGTGATGCTCACCAAGCGGGTGCCCGCCGGCACCGGTATCTCCTACGGGCACGCCTACACGACGGAAGCCGACGCGAACCTGGCCGTGGTGCCGCTCGGGTACGCCGACGGGGTCCCCCGGCACGCGTCCAACACCGGCCCGGTACAGCTCGGCGGCGTACGCCGGACGATCTCGGGGCGGGTCTGCATGGACCAGTTCGTGCTCGACTGCGGCGACGACCCGGTGGCCGACGGCGACGTGGCGACGCTCTTCGGCAGCGGCGTCGACGGCGAACCGACAGCTGACGACTGGGCCGAGGCGGTCGGCACGATCAACTACGAGATCGTCACCCGGTTCGGCGGCACGCGGGTGCCCCGGGTCTACGACGGCGAGAAACAATGAGTTACCGCATTCCGCGTCCGCGCACGGCCGTGGGCCGGGTCGCCGGGATCGTCGGCGCGGCGGTGGGGGTGGCCGCGGCAGGTCTGGCGGCTGGTGTCGCGACCGAGCGGACCCTGGTCCGCCGGCTCAAGGCCGATCCGGCCGACCGCTACGCGCACGAGACGTTCGACAAGCAGCGGTACGACGAGGCGTTCCGCCTGGAGCTGCCGGACGGCACGGACATCCACGTCGAGGTGGTCGAGCCGACCCGGCCGGTGCCGGGGCGACCGACTGTGGTGCTGGTGCACGGCTTCTGCCTGGACATGGGGACGTTCCACTTCCAGCGCCAGATGCTCGCCGCCCGCGGTGACTACCGGATCGTGGCGTACGACCAGCCCGGTCACGGCCGGTCCGGCCGGCTGGAGACCGGGGAGTACGACCTCGCCGTGCTCGGCCGGACGCTGCGCCAGGTGATCGACCGAACCGCCCCGGACGGGCCGCTGGTGCTGGTCGGCCACTCGATGGGCGGCATGACCATCATGGCGTTCGCCGAGTTGTTCCCGGAGCTGTTCGGTGACCGGGTGGTGGGCACCGTTCTGATGGCCACGTCGGGCGGGCTCATCGCGGAGACCAAGCTGGTCGCGCCCGCGCTGCTCGGCCGGGTCGGTGGCCCGGTGCTCTACATGGTCAGCAACGCCACCCGGTACGGCGGGCCGGTGATCGACAAGGCCCGCAAGTCGACGTCGAACGTGGCCTGGCTACTGACCCGCAAGTACGGCTTCGGTACCCGCAAGCCCAGCCCGTCGCTGGTGTCCTACGTGGAGACGATGAACTCCCGGACGTCGGCCGACACGGTGACCCGCTACCTGCGGACCCTGGCCACCCACTCGCGCTTTCCGGCGCTGGCGGCGCTGGCGGCGACTCCGGTGCTGGTGGTGGTCGGCGACAAGGACATGATCACGCCGGTGACCCACTCCGAGGAGATCGTCCGCCGGCTGCCGCACGCCGAGTTCGTGAAGATCAAGGACAGCGGTCACGTGGTCATGTTGGAGCACGCGGACGAGGTCAACGCCGCCCTGGCGCGGTTCCTGGAGTCATTGCAGAGCGTGGAGGAACGGTGAGTCACGTCGTCAAGCTGCCGACCGTCGAGGACACTCGGGACTTCGGCCGGCGGCTGGCCGGGTTGCTGCGCGCCGGCGACCTGGTGCTGTTGACCGGCCCGTTGGGCGCCGGCAAGACCGCACTCACCCAGGGCGTCGGCGCCGGGCTCGGTGTCCTCGGGGACATCACCTCGCCGACCTTCGTGATCGCTCGGGTGCACCGCCCCGATCCGGCCCGGGGTGGCCGGGTGGCGCTGGTGCACGCCGACGCGTACCGCCTGGGTGACGCCACTGACCCGCGCGCGGAGATCGACGATCTGGACCTCGACGCGTCGGTGGACGACTCGGTGACAGTGGTGGAGTGGGGCGAGGGCCTGGTGGAGCAGTTGGTGGACGCGCACCTGCGGGTTCGCATCGACCGCCGCGACGACGACACCCGCATCGTCGAGCTGGACCCGATCGGCGGCGACTGGGCCCGGCGGCTCGCCGACCTGGGCTAGGTCGGCGGCTGTCGTACCCGATGCCTAGAGTGCGGGGGTCCGACCCGCGCTGTGAGAGGTTCCCGATGCCCGACGACGCTCCCGCCCTGGATCTGCTGGCTCTGCTGCCGGAGCAGTGGCGCACAGTGCTCACCCCGCACCTCGACCCGGCACGCACCGCCGCGCTGGGCGAGTTCGTCGCCCGGGAATACGCGACGCAGACGGTCTTCCCGCCGTTGGAAGATCTGTTCTCGGCATATCGGCTCTGCCCGCCGCAGGGCACGCGGGTGCTCATCCTCGGGCAGGATCCCTACCACCGGGCCGGGCAGGCACACGGGTTGAGCTTCAGCGTCCGCGACGGTGTGACGGTGCCGCCGTCGTTGCGCAACGTCTTCAAGGAGCTGGGCGAGGACGTGGGCGTCCCCAAGCCGCGCAGCGGCAACCTCGACGGGTGGGCCGCCCAGGGGGTGCTGCTGCTCAACGCGGTGCTGACCGTCCGGCAGGCAACCCCGGGCTCGCACGCCAACGCCGGCTGGGAAGAGTTCACCGACGCGACCATCCGGGCACTGGACGCGGCACCGGACCGGGTGGTCTTCCTGCTCTGGGGTGGTTACGCCCGTAAGAAGGCCGCGCTGGTCACCAATCCGCAGCACGTGGTGCTGGAGGCGGGTCACCCCAGCCCGATGAACCCGCGCGGCTTCCTCGGTAGCCGCCCGTTCAGCGCGGCCAACAAGGCACTCGCCGACGCCGGCCTGCCCACGATCGATTGGGAGCGCACCGCCGGCTGAGCCGCTCGTCGACGTCCCGCTGCTGGTGTGGACCGGCACTGGCTCAGCCGTCGCTGACCAGCTGCCGGTCCCGGTAGCGGCGCAGCAACTCGGCGGCGCGTGGCTCGCTCAGTTCCAGCTCGACAAGCGGCACCACCTGGTAACTCCGCCCACCGTGGCGCACCTCGATCGTCTCGGGCAGCTCGTCGCACATGGTGGCCCTGATCTCCCCGTACCGGGTCGACCACAGGTGTTCGCCCGGCTCTTCGGGCTCCAGCCACACCCCGCCGAACTCACCCCAGCGGGCGTTCCACCGCTGGCCGTAGTTCGTCTCCAGCCAGCGGGTGAACAGCTTGGCGTCCTGCCAGCGCAGGGCGATCTGCAGCGTGTCGGCCGGCACCGGTGCACCCTGTAGCACCGCCGCGGCGCATCCGGTGATCACCTGCGGGAAGTCGGTGAGCCGATCCAGCAGCCGATCCAACCCCAGCCCGTCGATTCGCTCGGCGATCGGCCGTGCGGCCAAGCCGTCGATCCGGGTGTCGAGGTGCGCGTCCAACGGCTCGACGCCGACGACCAACTGCACATCCATCGCTGCAAGCAACCGCTCCAGCACGGCGATGCTGGGCGCTCGCTCACCGCGTTCGATCCGGGCGACCGTCGCCTGGCTGACGCCGGCCAACTCGGCCAGCTCAGATTGGCTCAGCTCGCGCGACTGTCGTTGCTCACGGATGGCGGTGCCGAGCAGGCCGGCGAGACGAGTGGGTGGCATCCCGGGATGGTGGACCACGCCGGCCGTGGCCGAAACCGCTGAGGCGTATTCACGACTGGACGGTCGCCGCCCTGCTCCCCGGGGCCTGCGACTGACGCGTGACGGGTGACCAGGGCCGTTCCCTGATGAGCGGTATACCTGTGAGTCATATTTATGACTCACAGGTATACCGCTCACTGGGGGATGTGGCCCGTCGCCCCCCGCGCCGGTTCGTCGCCCCCGCCGCGGAAGAGCGACAGTGGTGCGGGCGGCCGTGGGCGGGCGTGACAGCGGCTGCTGGCGGGGCGGGGCGTGACTGAACGCTGCGGCGGGGCGGCTAGGCTGGCTTACCGTGCTCGTACTCGTGGTGGACAGCTCGACCCCCGCGGTCACCGCGGCGCTGGTGGACGTCTCGGCAGACGGCGTGGCGTCGCGGGCGCACCGGTGCACTGTCGACGCCCGCGCGCACGGTGAGCTGCTCGCGCCCCAGGTGGATGCGGTCCTCGCCGACGCTGACGCGCGCCCGCGTGACCTGGCCGCCATCGTCGCCGGGCTCGGCCCGGGGCCGTTCACCGGGCTACGGGTCGGCCTGGTCACCGCCGCGACGATGGGTCAGGTGCTCGGCATCCCCACGTACGGCGTCTGTTCCCTGGACGCCATCGGTTACCCGGCGGCGTCCGGCGCGCCGGTCCTGGCCGCCAGCGACGCCCGGCGCAAGGAGCTCTACTGGGCCGTCTACGACGGCGCTGGCCAGCGGATCGTCGGGCCGGAGGTATCCGCGCCGGCGGTCGCCGCCGCGCGCGCCCGCGAACTGGGCGCGACGATCGCGGTCGGTGACGGGGCGCACCGGTACGCCGAGGTCCTGGACCTGCCCGTTCGGGTCGAGCCGCGCTACCCGGACGCGACGGTGCTGGCGTTGCTCGCCGCCGAGCGGATCCGGGCGGGGGCGTCCAGTGAGCGGCTCACCCCGCTCTACCTGCGCCGCCCCGACGCGGTGGCGGCGACCGGTCGCAAACCGGTCCTGCCATGACGGCGGTACGGCTCGAACCGTTCCGCTGGTGGCACATCGACGACGTGCTGCCGATCGAGGCGGACCTCTTCGGCGCTGAGAAGTGGTCGCCCGCCATGTTCTGGAGTGAGCTCGCCAACGGGCACCACTACCGGGTCGCCGTCGACGTGGACGGGTCGGTACTCGGCTACGCCGGGCTCGCCGGCGTTCCGCCGGACGAGGTGTGGGTACAGAACATCGCCGTCCGCCGGGACGCCCAGCGGCGCGGCGTGGGCCGTGCCCTGCTGGAGGAGTTGCTCGCCGAGGCGGTCCGGCGCGACGCCCGCAGCACCCTGCTGGAGGTCGCCGTGGACAACGCCGCAGCTCAGCGGCTCTACGCGACGTACGGTTTCGAGCCGATCGGGGTGCGGCGCGGCTACTACCAACCGAGCAACACCGACGCGCTGGTCATGCGGCGCGACGCCGAGCCGACCGGGGACGGACCACACGACCATGGCTGACGAACCACTGATCCTGGGTATCGAGACCTCCTGCGACGAGACCGGTGTCGGCATCGTGCGGGGGCACACCCTGCTGGCCGACGCGCTCGCCTCCAGCGTCGAGGAACACGCCCGGTTCGGGGGTGTGGTGCCGGAGGTGGCCAGCCGGGCACACCTGGAGGCCATCGTGCCGACCATGGACCGGGCACTGACCGAGGCCGGCGTCACGCTGACCGACATCGACGCGATCGCTGTCACCTCCGGGCCGGGGCTGGCCGGTGCGTTGCTGGTCGGCGTCGCCGCCGCCAAGGGGTACGCGGTCGCCGCCGAGAAACCCATCTACGGCGTCAACCACCTCGCCGCCCACGTCGCGGTGGACACCCTTGAGCACGGCCCACTGCCCGAACCCGCCATCGCGCTCCTGGTGTCCGGCGGCCACTCGTCCCTCCTGCTCGTGGACGACCTGGCGCGGGGTGTCACCCCGCTGGGCGCCACCATCGACGACGCGGCCGGGGAAGCGTTCGACAAGGTCGCCCGGCTGCTCGGGTTGCCGTTCCCGGGCGGTCCGCCCATCGACCGGGAGGCCCGGGCCGGCGATGCCGCCTCGATCGCCTTCCCCCGCGGTCTGACCGCCGCGAAGGATCTCGCCGCCCACCGCTACGACTTCTCGTTCTCGGGCCTGAAGACGGCGGTGGCCCGGTGGGTCGAGGCCCGTCAGCGTGCCGGTGAGCCGGTGCCGGTGGCCGACGTGGCCGCGTCCTTCCAGGAGGCGGTCTGTGACGTCCTGACCAGCAAGGCGCTCGCCGCCTGCCGGGCGCAGGGCATCGAGACCCTGGTCATCGGCGGGGGAGTGGCGGCGAACTCGCGGCTGCGGGCGATGGCCGAACAGCGAGCCGAGAAGTACGGCATCCGGGTCCGGGTACCCCGGCCGAAGTTGTGCACCGACAACGGCGCGATGGTGGCCGCGCTCGGTTCGCACCTGGTCGCCGCCGGGGTCGCTCCGAGCCGACTGGACCTGCCGGCCGATTCGGCACTGCCGTTGACAACGGTCAGCGTGTGACGGGAGCGGCGGACATGATCGTGCGGATGTGGGAGGCGCGCGCCGAGGCGTACGGAGTCGCCGACCTGATCACCTGGGTGTGCGACACCGCCCTGCCCGAGTTGGAGCACGACCCGCTCCACGTCTCCAGCGAGGTCTTCTCCTCCACCGACCACCGCGTGGTGGTGATCTCCAAGTGGCGCAGCAACCCCCGGCCGCTGCCGGACCCACCAGCCCTGCTGGTGGCCCGCGCCCCGCACTCCTGGGACTTCACCCAGGTGGACCGGTAACGCGAGCCACCATTCAGGCCGCTGCCTGACTGGTCAGCTGCGGCGCAACATCCGGTAGGTGGCGATTCCGCCTGTGCCCAGCGCGGCGAGGAAGACCAGCCACACGACTGTGCTGCTGACTCCGACCTGCGGGCCGGAGTTGGCGGAGGCGGCGGCCAGGAGCCCGTCCTCACCCGGGGCGGGCAGCGCCGCCGGCGGCAACTCCGGCCAGCGGACCAGGCCGGTGCTCTCCAGCATCTGCATGTGGTGCTGGACGAACGCGTTGGCGTCCTCGCAGAGCTTGCGGACTGTGGCGTCCCGGGTGCTGGCCCGGACCGCGCCGATCACCGGGAAGATCTTGCCGTGGGCGACCCGGAGCCGGGTGACGAAGATCTGGTCGAACCGGGCGCCGGATGCCTTCTGCATCTCGGCCAGCCAGCCCTTCTGCTCGGCGGTCGGATCGCTGGGGATCGTCGCGCCCAACTTGTTGGCCGCGTCGACCACGAGCTGGTCGAGCTTCTGGTGCTCGCTGGCGATGCCGGCGCCGATCTCCCGGACCTTCGCCGACTGTCCCTTCTCGGCGGCCATCTGGCCGGCTGGCATCTCCCACAGCCCGGCCAGCCGCACCCCGTTGAGCAGTGTCATATCGGCGGCGTTGAGCTGCTGGCCACCGGCGGGCGCGGCGACGGCCACGCCGGGCAGGACACCGACCCCCGCGATGACCGCGATGAGCAGCATCGCCGCTCGGTGGGTCCGGGTGCCCAGTCGGCGATGGGCGGATCTGAGCGGTGCCATGTCTGTGGTGCCTCCTCGGTCCGGACCGGAACGCGTCTGGACCGGGCAGCCGTATCCTGCCGGTTGCCCGTCCGCCCACTGGTACGGACTGATCGCGCGATCAGTTCATCGCGGAGCGACAGGGATCAGCGGGTGACGGCGAGCAGGCCGCCGAGCAGCAGCAGGGTGATCGCCGCGGCGGCGAAAACCATCAGCAACTCCTGACGCCCGCGCCCGACCGGGCCGGTGTCGACGCCCGAGGTGGGCAGGGCCGGTAGATCGCGGGTCAGCGCGGCCAGGTCACCGAGGGTGCGCGCCGTCCACACCGCACCGGCGCGATCGGAGAACTCGTCGAGCGTCAGCCGGCCCGCCGCCGTGTGCTGGTGCAGCGCGGCGACCACCCGGTTGCGGTCGTCGTCGGAGGCGCGCAGCTCGACATCCACGCCGGACAGCGTACGCGGATCAGCCCACGTCGAGGGGGTCGGCGAGGAGCCGTTCGAAGGCCAGCTCTGCGGCACCGATCAGGGGCGCGTCAGTACCCAGTTTCGGCGTACGCAGCCGGACGTGCTCCAGACAGGCGCCGAGCGCGTTGGAGTTGAGCCGGCTGCGGATCTGGGCCGCCGCCGCGAGGTAGAGGTCACGCATCGTCCCACCGAAGATGACCATCTCGGGGTTGAAGACGTTCACCAGGTTGGCCACCCCGAAGCCGAGCCAGTCGCCGGCCTGGCGGACCGCCGTCTGGGCCCGGGCGTCTCCGCGATCGGCCGCGTCGAAGACGGCCAGCAGCGCGTCACGGCCCCGGGCGTCGGAGCGTCCGGCGGCGCGCAGGAGGCCACGCTCGCCGATCTCGGTCTCCCAACAGCCCCGGGAGCCGCACTCACAGGGCCTGCCGTCGCGCACCACCTTCATGTGGCCGACCTCGCCGCCGTACCCACCGTGCCCGGTCAGCCTGCGCCCACCGGCGATGATGCCGGCACCCACGCCCACGTCGCCGTACAGGTAGAGGACGTTGTCGCAGCCTGCCGCCACACCGCGTGCGTGCTCGGCGAACGCGGCGACGTCGGCCACGTTGCCCACTGTGATCGGTACGTCGATGCCCAACTCGTCGGCGAGGGCCGCGCCGATCGGCTCGTCCACCCAACCGGTGGTGGGGCCGAGTCGAACCAGGCCGTCGTCCCGGCGGACCATGCCGCAGACCGCGACGCCGGCACCGACGCAGATCGCGTCCGCCGGCACCAGTTGCTGCATCTCCTTGACCGCGCCGGCCAGCAGCGGCGCGGCCTCCGCGGCCAGCAGCCCGCGCGGCCGGTCCAGATCCCGGCGGTCCAGGACCGCGCCACCCAGCCCGATCCGGGCGGCGCGCAGCCGGTCCACCTCCACCGAGTACGCGTACGCGTAGACCCGCGCCGACTCGGGCCGGACGACCAGTGACGGTCGTCCGGCTCGGCCGGTTTCCTTCGGTGCCCCTTCGCTGACCAGCCCCACCGCGGACAGGTCGGCGGTGAGCGCGCCGATGGTGCTGCGGTTGAGGCCCAGCGTGGTGGTCAGTTCGGCACGCGTGGTCGCCCCGTGGACGTGCACGTGCCTCAGCAGAGCCCCGAGGTTCTGCCGTCGGACGTCATCCTGGGTCGGTCCTGGGCGCATGCTGGTGCTACCTCCCGCGCGGTCAGCGGGTGCCGGTGGCTGCCGCGCGGCGGCGGGAGAGCGCGTCGACGCTGGCCGCGAGCAGGAGCACGACGCCGGTGACCACGTACTTGACTCCCGAGGTGTACCCCATCAGGCCCATTCCGTTTTCGATGACCGCGACGACCGCGCCGCCGAGGACGGCGTCGAGGACTCGGCCCTTGCCACCGAAGAGGCTCGTGCCGCCGATCACCGCTGCGCCGACCGCGTAGAGCAGTACGTTACTGCCCCCGGTGTTCGGGTCGACCGAGTTGGCCCGGCTGGCCGCCACGATGCCACCGATGGCGGCCATCGACGAGCAGATCACGAAGACGGAGATCCGGATCCGGTCGACTCCGATACCGGCCCGGCGGGCCGCTTCCCGGTTGCCGCCCACGGCGTAGATGTGCCGGCCGTAGCTGGTGCGTTGCAGTACGAAGGTCCAGATGACCAGCAGCACCGCGATGATCGGCACCACGATCGGTACACCCTTGAGCGAGACGATGAGGACGTTGCGGCTGCGCTCCAGGTTGAGCACGTACACCGCGGTGCCGAGGATGACGGCGAGCCCGCCGATCCGCAGCGCCACCACCGCGATCGGGTCGGTGATCAGACCGCGGGCGGCCCGGGTGCGGTGGCGCAGCAGTTGCACCGCCGCGTAGCCGACGACGGCGACAGCTGTCAGCGTCCAGCCCAGGACGGGGGCGAGGTTCCGGTTGGCGATGGCGACCAGCACCTCGTCGCGGACGGAGATGTTGGTGCCCTCCTGCACGAGCAGCAGCACGACGCCCTGGAAGGCGAGGAAGCCGGCGAGGGTGACCACGAAGGACGGAATGCCGATCTTCGCGACGAGCATGCCGAGCGTGGTGCCGATGACCACACCCGTGGCGACCGCGGCGAGCACCGCGACCCACCAGGGGTAGCCGAGCACGGTGACCACATTGGCCAGCACGGCCGCGCAGACGCCGCTGGCGAAGCCGGCGGAGAGGTCGATCTCGCCGAGCAGCAGCACGAAGACCAGGCCCATCGCGATCAGCGTGACCGCCGCGCCCTGGGTGAAGAGGTTGGCGAAATTGCCGGCCGACAGGAACGACGACGGCCGCAGGATCGCGAAGACGCTGCAGAGCACGATCAGGCCGAGCACGGCCGGCAACGCGCCGACGTCGCCACCGCGTACCCGACTGAGGTAGTTGCGGACGTGGCCTCCGACGGTCGGCGCCGGTGTGACGGCCGCGGGGCCGTCCTTCCGCACGGCGGTGGTGGTCATCGGACGCCTCCTGAGATCGAGTCGGCCGGCTGCGGGCCGTCGCCGTTGCTGCCCGGGTCGGTGGCGAGGCCGAGCCCGCCCGAGCGCCCGGCGGTGATCAGCTCGACCACCTGGGCGTGGGTGATGTCGGTGGTCTTCACCTGGGCGACCATCTGGCCGAGGTACAGCGCGGCGATCCGGTCGGAGACGGCGAAGACGTCGTTCATGTTGTGCGAGATGAGCACCACGGCCAGGCCGTTGTCGGCGAGGCGGCGGACCAGTTCGAGCACCTGCGCGGTCTGTGCCACGCCGAGCGCCGCGGTCGGCTCGTCGAGGATGACGAGCTTGCTGTTCCACAGCACCGCCTTGGCGATGGCCACGGTCTGGCGCTGGCCGCCGGAGAGGCTGGACACGTGCTGGCGGAGTGAGGTGACGGTGCGGATGGAGAGCCCGGCCAGGGTTTCGGCGGCGAGCTGCTCCATTGTCGGCTCGTCCAGGACGATGCCGCTGCGCTTCTCCCGGCCGAGGAACATGTTCTGCACGATGTCCAGGTTGTCGCAGAGCGCGAGGTCCTGGTAGACGACCTCGATGCCGAGCGTGGCGGCGTCGCGGGGGCTGCCGATGTGCACCGGTTCACCGTTGAACAGGAACTCTCCGGCGTCGGAGGGGTGGATGCCGCTGATGCACTTCACCAGGGTCGACTTGCCGGCGCCGTTGTCGCCGACAAGTGCTGTCACTTCGCCCGGGTGGACGGTCAGGGCGACGTCGCGGAGCACCTGGACGGGACCGAAGCTCTTGTCGATCCCGCGGAGTTCCAGCAGGGGGGTCGCGGACACGGGGGTCTCCTTCTTAAGGGAGGGTCGGGGCCCGTCCGGCGGGCGCCGCCCGGCACGGGAGGGTGCTCCCGTGCCGGGCGGCGATGGTCGTTCCGGCGGGTACTGCGGCGTCGGTCAGCTGATGCCGGCTTCGGCGCAGAACTTGGCGTAGGCCCCGGTGCAGACCTGCTCCTTGGTCGCGTAGCCGTCGGCGATGACGTCCTTGACGTTGTCCTTGTAGATGGCCTTCGGGGTGAGTAGCACCGAGGGGACGCTGCGGTCACCGTCCTTCACCGACTGGCCGGTGTCCTTCTGCTCGCCCTTGGCCAGCGCGATGGCCAGGTCCGCGGCGGCCTTGGCCTCTTCCCGAACCGCCTTGTAGACGGTCATGCACTGGTCACCGGCGAGGATGTTCTGCAGGCCCTCCACGCTGGCGTCCTGGCCGGTCACCGGCACCTTGCCGTTGATCTTGTTCTTCTTCAGGATCGAGATGGCGGCGTTGCCGAGAGTGTCGTTGGCGGCCAGCACGCCGTCGATCTTGCCCTTGGTCGCGGTGAGCTGCTGCTCGAAGATGGTCGCGGCGGTGGGGCCGTCCCAGCCCGGCACGGCGTCGTCCGGGCCCTTGGTGTATTCCTTGGAGTCGAACTTCGGCTTGAGCACCGAGTCGTAGCCGGCCTTGAACAGGGTGGCGTTGTTGTCGGTGGGGGAGCCGTTCAGGTACGCCACGACGGGGTTCTTGGCGCCCTTCTCGGTCAGGCACTTCGCCAGACCCTCGCCCTGGAGCTTCCCGACGGTCTCGTTGTCGAAGCTGACGTAGTACTGGGCGGAGCCGCCGAGGGTGAGCCGGTCGTAGTCGATGGTGGCGACGCCCTGCGACTTGGCCTTGTCGAGCACGGCCTTGCCGGTGCCGGAGTCCAGGTTGACGATCATCAGGGCGGTGACGCCACCGGTGATCATCTGCTCGGCGATGGTCTGGAAGGCGGTCTTGTCGTTCTGGGCGTTCTGGATGTCGTACTGAACGTTGGCGGCCTTGAACGCCTCCTCCAGGAAGCGACGGTCCGCCGTCTCCCAGCGGGGGGATGACTTGCTGTCCGGAAGGATCACGCCGATCTTGGGAGTCTTCTTGGAGTCGGCCGAGCCGTTGCCGGAGTCGTCGCTACAGGCTGTCAAGCCGCCGGTCGTGAGCAGGCCCACGGCGGCGATGGTGAGGATCCCCTTACGCATGTGCAGGGTCCTTTCGGAGGTGGGGGAGGTGTTGTTTTGTTGTGTCCGGCAACGTATTTCGCGTCACACCAGCTCCACAAGACCGCGCAGGTCACTAGTTTGTTGGGAGCGATAACAATTCAGCAACGCGACTGTTACTCCCTGGGTATCCCACGGAGCGTTCGACGTAACGACTGTCGTCAGTGGGTCTGCAACGGCGCGGTCAGCGCGTCGGTCAGCGCCACCAGATCCGCTGCGGCCAGTTCGAGTTGCAGACCACGCCGACCAGCCGAGACGTAGATCGTCGGGAGATCCAGCGCGGATTCGTCCAGCACCGTGGGCAACCGTCGACGCTGCCCGAGCGGGCTGATCCCACCGCGCACGTAACCGGTGGCCCGCTCGGCGACCGCCCGGTCGGCCAACGCTGCCCGCTTGCCGCCGACCGCCGCCGCGAGCGCCTTGAGATCCAGCTCGCCGGTGACCGGGACGACCGCCACAGTGAGCGCGCCGTCGACAGCGGTCACCAGCGACTTGAACACGCCCTCCGGTGCCACGTCGAGCGCCACCGCCACCAACGCGCCGTAGTTCGGGGCGTCCGGTGACACCCGGTACGGATGGGTGCGATGCGCGACTCCGTGCTTCACCAACAGTGCCGTTGCCGGCGTGCCCTGTCCCGCCACAGCGACGAGGCTAGTCGAGACGGGGCTAGCCGACAGGTTGGCCGACCAGCACCGTCGGTGCGCCGTCGACCCGGGTGAGCACCAGACTCGCCGCCGCGTTCCCGGCCAGCCGCAGGTCCCGCCGGAGCTGCTCCGGTGTGAGCGCCGAACCCCGCTTGAGGATCTCCACCCGGCCCACCCCGCGGTCGCGCAGCAGCGCCCGCAGGCGCTTGAGCGAGAACGGCAGCACGTCGGTGATCTCCAGGCAGCGCGCGTACGGGGTGCGGATCGGCCGGTCGGCGTAGAGGTAGGCGATGCTCGGATCGCCCAGGGTGGCGTCCAGTTCGGTGGCCAGCTCGGCCACGAGATGCGCGCGCACCACCGCCGGGTCCGGGTCGTACAGGTAGCGCCTCGGCGGCCCGACCGGCGCCTCGGCGGCACCCGAGCCGGTGAGTTGGTGACGGTGGGTCTCGGCGCCCCGCTGGCGGTAGACGGTGGCGCGGCGGGGCACCTCCGCCAGCTCGCCGCACCAGAGCGCGGCCTCGACCAGGTCGCCGTCCACGCCGACCCACTCGGCCTCCGCGCCGGCCGGAATGAGCGCGTGGTCCAGGCCCGGCGCGACCTTCACCACTGTGCGCGGCACCCGCTCGGCCAGCCCGGTGACGAAGTCCCACGGTGGCGAGTAGGCGCGCGGGTCGAAGATCCGCCGCCCGGTGCCGGTGGTGCGGCGGGCCGGATCGCAGAAGACCCCGTCGACCCCTGACACGTCGAACCCGGTCGCGTCGCCGCACTCGACAGTGAACAGCTCGGCCAGGCCGGCCGCCTCGGCGTTGGCGGCGGCCATCGCCGCGGTCACCGGGTCGGCCTCCACCCCGTACACCCGGATGCCGGCGCGGGCGGCGGCCAGCGCGTCGGCCCCGAGCCCGCACCCGAGATCGGCCAGGGAGCGCACGCCGGCCGCGGACAACCGGGCGGCCCGACGGTCGGCGACCACCCGGCGGGTGGCCTGCTCCAGGCCGGGACGGGTGAGGAACATCCCAGCGGCGGCCGGGCCGAACTTGCCCACCGCCCGGTGCCGCAACTCGGCCTGGGTGAGGGCCGCCGCAGCCAACGTCGGCGGCACCCCGGTCGCGCGCAGCGCCGACGCCGCGACCAGTGGATCACCGCCGGCCAGGTCGGCCGCCGCCGTGAGCGCGGCCGACCCCTCAGGGGTACGCAGCGCAGCCAGCTGATCGAGATCCACCCCGCCATTGTCCTGGCCGACCCGGAAATCCTGGCTGGCGGGGCGCGACTCGCTGGCACTCTCCTTGACGGAGTGCTAGCCACGGAATAACCTGCGATTAGCACTCTCACCCTGAGGGTGCCAGCTTCCGGGTCTCGCGACCCGGGTGCGCACGCCAGGCGGACCGGCACCCGCGACGACGGCACCGCCCGGTGGCATGAGGCAGATTGACGCTGGTCAGCCCCGCTGGCCAGCAACGAAACCAGTACCCCAGGAGGGTATGCCCGTGACTACCGCGACCAAGGTTGCGATCAAGCCGCTCGAGGACCGCATCGTGGTCCAGGCGAACGAGGCTGAGACCACCACGGCGTCGGGCATCGTGATCCCCGACACCGCCAAGGAGAAGCCGCAGGAGGGCACCGTCCTCGCTGTGGGCCCGGGGCGCGTCGACGACAACGGCAACCGGGTTCCGGTTGACGTGCAGGTCGGCGACACCGTCCTCTACTCGAAGTACGGCGGCACCGAGGTCAAGTACGCCGGCGAGGAGTACCTGGTGCTCTCCGCCCGCGACGTCCTCGCGGTCATCGAGAAGTAAGCAACCGATCAGTGCCACTGCCCCGGTCCGGCTCGCCGGGCCGGGGCAATGGCGCTTCGAAGGGACATTAATGGCGAAGATCCTGAGCTTCTCGGACGACGCCCGGCACCTGCTGGAGCACGGTGTCAACGCCCTCGCGGACGCGGTCAAGGTCACCCTCGGCCCGCGCGGGCGCAACGTCGTCCTGGACAAGAAATTCGGTGCGCCGACGATCACCAACGATGGTGTGACCATCGCCAAGGAGATCGAGCTCACCAACCCGTACGAGAACCTTGGCGCGCAGCTGGTCAAGGAGGTGGCGACCAAGACCAACGACGTCGCCGGCGACGGGACCACCACCGCGACAGTGCTGGCCCAGGCGATGGTTCGCGAGGGTCTGCGCAACGTGACCGCCGGGACCAACCCGGCCGGCCTCAAGCGGGGCATCGACGCGGCGGCCATGAAGGTCTCCGAGGCGCTGCTCGGCCGTGCCGCCGAGGTCACCAGCAAGGAGTCGATCGCCAACGTGGCGACGATCTCCGCGCAGGACTCCACGATCGGCGACCTGATCGCCGAGGCGATGGAGCGCGTCGGCCGCGACGGTGTCATCACCGTCGAGGAAGGCTCGATGCTCACCACCGAACTGGACGTGACCGAGGGTCTCCAGTTCGACAAGGGCTTCATCTCGCCGAACTTCGTCACCGACCTGGAGGGTCAGGAGTCCGTCCTTGAGGACGCGTACATCCTGGTCACCACCCAGAAGATCTCGGCGATCGAGGAGCTGCTGCCACTGCTGGAGAAGGTCCTGCAGAACAGCAAGCCCCTGCTGATCATCGCCGAGGACGTGGACGGCCAAGCGCTCTCCACCCTGGTGGTCAACTCGCTGCGCAAGACCCTCAAGGTCTGCGCGGTCAAGGCCCCGGGCTTCGGTGACCGGCGCAAGGCAATGCTGCAGGACATCGCGATCTCCACGGGCGCCGAGCTGGTCGCCCCGGAGCTGGGCTACAAGATCGACCAGGTCGGCCTGGAGGTGCTCGGCACCGCCCGGCGCGTCGTTGTCGACAAGGAGAACACCACGATCGTCGACGGCGGTGGCCAGAAGGCTGACGTCGCCGACCGGGTGTCTCAGATCCGCAAGGAGATCGAGGCCTCCGACTCCGACTGGGACCGGGAGAAGCTGGCCGAGCGGCTGGCGAAGCTCTCCGGTGGCATCGCCGTCATCAAGGCCGGCGCGGCGACCGAGGTCGAGATGAAGGAGCGCAAGCACCGCATCGAGGACGCCATCGCGGCGACCAAGGCTGCGGTCGAGGAGGGCACCGTGCCCGGCGGCGGCGCCGCCCTGGTGCAGATCCTCTCGGTGCTCGACGACGACCTGGGCTTCACCGGTGACGAGAAGGTCGGCGTCTCGGTCGTGCGCAAGGCGCTCGTCGAGCCGCTGCGCTGGATCGCCCAGAACGCCGGTCACGACGGCTACGTCGTGACGCAGAAGGTCGCCGACCTCAAGTGGGGCAACGGCCTCGACGCCGCCAAGGGCGAGTACGTCGACCTGGTCAAGGCCGGCATCATCGACCCGGTGAAGGTGACCCGCAACGCGGTCACCAACGCCGCCTCGATCGCCGGTCTGCTGCTCACCACGGAGAGCCTCGTGGTGGAGAAGCCGGAGCAGGCCGAGCCGGCCGCCGGCGGCGGGCACGGCCACGGTCACGGCCACCAGCACGGCCCGGGCTTCTGATCCGGTAGCGACACCCGTTTCGGGGCGCACCGCCGTAAGGCGGTGCGCCCCGGCTCGTTCTCGCGGGCTGGTAGGTCATTACCGAACGCTGACGTTGTTGGCGACCCGGCGAGATGATCGCGCACACTGGGCCGATGAGCACCACGTCACGGCGGTACGGCGCGCTGGCCGGAATCACCGCCGCCGCCGTCGCGATCGGGATCGCCGAACCGGTCGCGGTGTTGACCGGTCCCCGGTCGGCGCCCCTGGTCGCGGTCGGCGGGGTCGTCGTCGACGCCGTCCCCGAGTCGCTGAAGCAACTCGCCATCGACCTCTTCGGCACCGCCGACAAGATCGCGCTGCTGGTCGGCACTGCCGTGTTGCTGGGAGGCTTCGCCGCGCTCTTCGGCGTACTGGCGGTCCGCCGGTTGGCACTCGGCCTGGCCGGCATTGCCGCGTTCGGCGTCATCGGCGTGGCCTCCGCGCTGACCCGCGCCGGCGCTGACCTCGCCGACGCGCTGCCGTCCCTGGTCGGCGCCGGTCTCGGCGCCCTGGTTCTCTGGCTGTTCATCGGCGGGCCGTTCGAGCTGGACCCCTGGTCCTGGTCACCACCCACGCCGCCCGCTGGCCCGGTGCCATCGGCAGGTCCAGTGTCGCAGGCTGGTCCGGTGTCGTCCGCTGGCCTGGGATCGCAGGCTGGTCCCGGGTCGGCCGGTCCGGGGTCGCCGGTTGGTCCGGGGTCACCCGGAGAATCGGTGCCGCCGGGTGAATCGGTGCCGGTGTCGCCGGCAGGGCCGGTGCCGGTGACACCGGCCGGACCGACGGCGGCTGTCGAACCGGTCGGGCCTGCCGAAGTGGACCCCGAGTCGCGGAGACGATTCCTCACCGGCAGCGGAGTGCTGCTCGGCACGGCCGTGGTGGCCGGCCTCGGTGGGCGCTGGCTGGCGGGGCGGCGCGGCGTGTCCGCAGCCCGCGACGCGATCCGCCTGCCCGCGCCGGTTACCCCCGCACCTGCCGTACCGGCGGGCGCGGACCTCTCACTGACGCAGCTCGCGCCGTACGTCACCCCGAACTTCGGGTTCTACCGAATCGACACGGCGCTGGTGGTGCCCCAGGTCGACCCGGACACCTGGCGGCTGCGGATCCACGGACGGGTCGGTAGGGAACGCACCTACAGCTACGCGGATCTGCTGGCCCGACCGCTGGTCGAGCGGTATGTCACGCTGGCCTGCGTCTCCAACGAGGTGGGCGGTGACCTGATCGGCAACGCCCTGTGGCTCGGCGTACCCCTGCGGGAACTGCTGGACGAGGTCGAGCCGGACGACGACGCCGACCAGGTCGTCGGCCGGTCGGTCGACGGCTGGACCTGCGGCACCCCCACCGCCGCGCTGCGCGACGGCCGGGACGCCCTGCTGGCCGTCGGGATGAACGGCGAGCCGCTGCCGGTCGAGCACGGCTTCCCGGCCCGAGTGGTGGTTCCGGGCCTCTACGGCTACGTGTCGGCCTGCAAATGGGTGACCGAACTGGAGCTGACCCGGTTCGCCGACTTCGACGCGTACTGGGTGCCGCGCGGCTGGTCCCCCCAGGGGCCGATCAAGACCCAATCCCGGATCGACACGCCCAGGGGACGTAACAGGCTGACCGCCGGCCCGGTGACCGTCGCCGGGGTGGCCTGGGCGCAGCACCGGGGCATCCGCCGAGTCGAGGTACGCGTCGACGACGGCCCGTGGCAGGAAGCCGCGCTGGCCCCGACAGTGTCAGTGGACACCTGGGTGCAGTGGTCCTGGCGGTGGGAGGCCACGCTGGGCGAGCACCGGCTTCAGGTCCGCGCGACCGACGCAACCGGTGAAACCCAGACCGAACGTACGCAGGACGTCGTCCCGGATGGCGCCACCGGCTGGCACACGATCACGGTGACCGTCCGCTGATCCACGCCATGGCGTCGTCGCCCGGGCTGCGTCCGCGACGTGTGTCCGCGACGTGCTCTGCGCGTTCGTGACCTGCCCTGTGCGTTCGTGACCTGCTCTGCGGGTGCGCGTTCGTGACCTGCTCTGCGGGTCGGTGGGCTGGTTCGCGACCTGCGTCGCGGGGTTCCCGCGATTCTCCGGCGGGACGGCGGTACGGCGGTACGGCTGGTGGACCGGTGGACCGGTGGACCGGTGGACCGGTGGACCGGTGGTACCCCGGACCACGCACGCAGATCTTGGACACTTTCCGTTCGCGCTGGACGGAAAGTGTCCAAGATCTGCGGATTCAGGTCTGTGGACTCGGAGCAGAGAAACACCTCTGGCCGGCACCCCGGGTTGCGGGTGCCGGCCAGAGGTCGGTGTCCTGCTGTGGTGTCGTCGTGCCGTCTGCTGGGTGCTTGTGGTGTGGTGCGGTGGTGTGGGTCAGCTGTTCCAGTGCTGGCCAACGAGGTCGGTGGCCTGCTGCTCCCACTGGGCGTAGGCGTCCGGGTACGCCGACACCTGCACGGTCTGCGCGGCGTCGGTCAAGGCCATGTCCTGCCATCCGTCGACCTGCTTCAAACCCTTGAGGAACGCGGTGGTGGAGTAGGCGGGGTCGGTGATCTGCTCCGGGGTACCCCAACCACTGGACGGGCGCTGCTGGAACAGGCCCAGCGAGTCGTGGTCGTTCAGGTCGCCCAGGTGACCCAGGTTCTCCAGCTTGGACTCCTGCAGGCTCGTCGCGATCGAGATGACCGCGGCCCGCTCCGGGAGACCGGCCTTCTTCGTGGCGGCGATGATCGCCTTCACGTTCGCGGTCTGCTCGTCATTCAGGCTGATACGCGACTGGTCGCCCTGCGGCTTCGGCGCCGCCGACTGCACAGCCACCGCGACGGGCTTGGCATCCACGGCCGGAGTGGCGGCGTGGGCGGCGATCGGGCCGGCGAACACACCACCAGCGAACGCGAGACCAGCAACAGACAACATGCTCTTACGGAAGATCGTGTTCATGGGGGTAGCTCCTTCGGGGGTAGAACACCCACACCGCCACAAAGGGGGGAACGGCGGTTGATGGGTGTGAGCACCTCGTCCGGCGCTGCAACAAACAAAAAGTCTTGGGGGGTGACACTGTGTGGTGCGTCGGGTCGGCGACCTGCCGAGCGCGGGGGCTCGTGGCGTCGGGACCCTGTGTAACGACCCGGGGGCCGGGGTCATTCCGGGGGGTGGCCCACCTGCCGGCACCCTCGTCGAGGCGGGTGCCTGCGGTCGTTCGTGGGGGTTGTAACGACCGGGGGGCCGGGGTCATTCCGGGGTGGCCCACCTACCGGCACCCTTATCGAGGCGGTGCCCGACGGTCGTTCGTGGGGACTGTAACGACCGGGTGGAGGCTGGCATTCCAGCCTGCGCGACCAGCCCTCAGGGGTCGGGCGGCGGGCCGGTGGTACTGCGATCGTCAGGGTATGTAACGACCCCGGCCCGGCCATGATTCCGGCCCACGAGTGCATCCGGTCACCGGACAAAGGTCGCGTACCTCGCAGCAGCCTAAGTCCTGCACCCGGCCCGAATACCCCAGACCGGACAAACCAGCCAGGGCACCTCTTCTGCCTGCCGCTCGGGCCGAACGCTTCGCTTGAGCCACCCGGGTTCATACCATCGAGTGTTCGGGCGGGATGCCCCGACATCAAGAAACCCGTGTTGATCACGGCTCTGTCGGCGGCGGCGCAGGCCTTGGCCGTGGGGGAAACCGCATGAACGACACGAAACCGCGCCCAACGGGTGAGGGCGCGGTTTCGTGGATGTTCGGGACGCGTCGGGTCAGGCGACGTTGCGTTGCGCCGGGACGGTCGACTTGTGCGGGCGGCCCAGCCGGGCCTCCAGCCGTGCGACGTCGACCCGGGCGTGCCGGCGGTCTGCCAGGTCCTCCCAGCCGACGGCGAGCAGTCGCAGACGCTCCGACTCGCTGAAGCCGCCCCACACGCCGTAAGGCTCCCGTACCGACAGGGCGTGGGCGGCGCACTCGGCGCGAACCGGGCAGGCGCGGCAGACCGACTTGGCGGCGGACTCGCGACGCAGCCGGGAGGAACCACGCTCACCGTCGGGGTGGAAGAACTGAGCGCTGTCGCGCCCTCGGCAGGCACCGAGTCGCTGCCAGTCCCAGAGATCGACGATGGGTCCGGGCAGTCTACGTACGTTCGACATCAGCACCCCTCCTCCCGCGCGGCTCCGCGAGAATCCTTATGGCCGGCATCCGGGCGGCGGGCCGCGCAGGCGCACCGTTCCCGGCCTGGATCTCCCGGTACCCGGGCCGTCGTCAACTCACACGTCTGTGATCGAAAACGTCCGGGAAATTGCGGCTTTTGCCCTATCTGTCGGAAAAGTTCGAAGGATTGCCGGGAACCCCCTCCCCAGCCGACCGCGTCATGGTCTGCTCGTTGGCGGAGAGGAGACCACAGTGCGTACCGTTCTTGTGTGCGTTCGGACACCACTCGCGGCCCAGCACCTTACTTCTGCTGCCGCGCGGCTGGGGTTGTCCGCGATCGTTCGTACCGCCGTCTCTGATCCCGAGGTGATGCTGCGGCTGGCCGAGCGACCGGCCGACGTGGTCCTGGCCGACACGGCCCTCACCCGGCCGGACAGCGCCGGCTTCGTCCGTCGGGTGTTGGCACGTGCGCCGCAGGCGGCCGTGCTGCTGCTCGGTACCGAGGAGTCCGAGGCCGCGGCGGCCACCATCAGCGCCGGCGCCCGGGGGCTCATCCAGAATGTCGACCATGACCTGACCAGCGCGGTGGCGAAGGCGCTACTGCTGCTCACAGCCCCCGGCCGAGCCTCCCGGCAGCGGATCACCGATCCGGCCCGCGACGCGGCGGCGGTGGGTGGTTCCGGCCGCTCCGGGCCGTCGCCGCGTGGTTCCGGTGAGCCTGGCTGGGCGGCCACGGCCGCCGACGGGCCGGCCGGGCTGGCTTCGGTGCCGGTGCAGCGGGGCGACGACGAGGCGGAGGCGGGAACCGGCGAGTCGCCGGCGCAGACCGACCCGGGCCGTCCCGCCCCGAACGCCCGACCCAGTCGGGCGTCGATCGGCCTCACCGAGCGTGAGCTTCAGGTGCTGCTCGGCATGGCCGAGGGCAAGAGCAACGCGGAGATCGGCCGGGAGTTGTTCGTCTCGGAGGACACCGTCAAGACGCACGCCCGCCGATTGTTCCGCAAGCTTGGCGCCCGGGACCGGGCCCACGCGGTGGCTGCGGGCTTCCGCGCCGGTCTGGTCGCCTGACATACGCACGTCGCGCGGCCGCAGGGCACCCCGCGTGACGACAGCCGGGGCACACCACGCGACAGCAGGGGTACGCCGCGCGACAGCCGGGGCACACCACGCGACAGCAGGGGTACGCCGCGCGACAGCAGGGGTGCACCGCGCGACAGCAGAGCATCGCGGCAGCCCGGGTCCGCCAGGCGCCTGCAGGGCACGCCGCGTGGCGGCGGAGCATCGGGGCGCGCGGCAGCCCGGGCCCGCCAGGCGACTGCGGGGCATCCGTGACGCGCGGCAGCCGGGTGCCCGGCGCACGGCGGTGTTACTTGGTGGCGGTCGGGCCGCCCGGCTCGTCCTCGGTGCCCTCGGACAGGGTGTCGTGCACCCCGTCCGCGTACCCCCGGGCGTAGTCCCAGGTCACGTAGTGGTCCGGGTCCGGGTCGTAGGCGGGTTCGTGCACCCGGGGCCGGCCCGAGTTGAGCAGGTGCCGCAGGTTGCCGCGGAGCAGGTCCCAGTCGAAGTAGTGTGGCTCGCGACAGTCCTCGCATTCGATCACCAGCCCGCGGACCCCGATCGGGGCCAGCAGAGCCTGGTAGATCTCCAGGTCAGCGAGGTCTTCCAGCACATCCTGCCGCTCGACGTCGGTCAGCGGATCCGGCGTCGCGTCATCGCCCGGGTCATCCAGACCCGCTGTCGGATCGGCCGGGTCGCCATTGAACGGGTCGATGGGCTCGTCGTGCACCCCCTCACCGTAGACCCAACGCGGCGCGAACGTCCGCCCCCCGGCCTCCGCGCGGCCCGGCCTGCCACGGACGGGGCGCCCAGCTCACTGGGTACGATGAGGCGACGTGCCGGCATCGTGGCGCGCTCCGGTGCCCGCCCGCGCCACCTCGCTGAAGCCCATCCGAGCAGCTCAGGGGAGCAATCGTGGAAAATTCGCCCAGCACCGATCTTCCGGCCGGCGTCGAGCACGCCGACCTGGGCGGCCACCTGCCCGAGCTGCCGGCCGGCTCCGCCCGGGTGGTTCCGCTCGGCCTCACCTTCGACGACGTGCTGCTTCAGCCGGGCGAGTCGGACGTGGTGCCCAGCCGGGTCAACACCCGGACGAAGCTCACCCGCAACATCGAGTTGTCCATTCCGCTGCTGTCCAGCGCGATGGACACGGTGACCGAAGCCCGGATGGCGATCGCCATGGCCCGCCAGGGCGGCATCGGTGTGTTGCACCGCAACCTCTCCCTGGAGGACCAGGCCCTCCAGGTCGACCTGGTGAAGCGCTCCGAGTCCGGCATGATCACCAACCCGGTGACCGCCAGCCCGGACGACACGCTGCGCGAGGTCGACGAGCTGTGCGGGCGTTACCGCATCTCCGGCGTTCCGGTGGTGGACCGCGACGGCCAGCTGGTCGGCATCGTCACCAACCGGGACATGCGTTTCGTCTCCGAGCCGAACACTCCGGTTCGGGAGATCATGACCCACACCCCGCTGGTCACCGCGCGGGTCGGGGTGAGCAAGGACGACGCCCTGGCGCTGCTGCGTCAGCACAAGGTCGAGAAGCTGCCGATCGTCGACGACTCGGGCCGCCTGCGTGGCCTGATCACCGTCAAGGACTTCACCAAGAGCGAGCAGTACCCGGACGCCAGCAAGGACGACGCCGGCCGGCTGCGGGTCGCCGCCGCCATCGGTGTGGGCGAGGACGCGTACAAGCGGGCCCGTGCCCTGGTCGACGCGGGCGTCGACGTGCTGATCGTGGACACCGCACACGGCCACCAGCGGGCCGTGCTGGACATGGTCCGCCGGCTCAAGGCCGACGTGGCGGTCGACATCATGGGCGGCAACGTGGCCACGTACGCCGGCGCGAAGGCGCTCGTCGACGCCGGCGCCGACGGTGTCAAGGTGGGCGTGGGACCGGGCGCGATCTGCACCACGCGGATCGTCGCCGGGGTCGGCGTGCCGCAGGTGACCGCGATCATGGAGGCGGCCCGGGCCGCCCGCCCGGCCGGCGTGCCGGTGATCGGCGACGGTGGCATCCAATACTCCGGCGACATCGCCAAGGCCCTGGTGGCCGGCGCCGACACGGTGATGCTCGGCAGCCTGCTGGCCGGCTGCGAGGAGAGCCCCGGCGAGCTGATCTTCGTCAACGGCAAGCAGTTCAAGACGTACCGCGGGATGGGGTCGCTCGGCGCGATGCAGTCCCGGGGTCAGGCCAAGTCGTACAGCAAGGACCGTTACTTCCAGCAGGACGTGCTCAGCGACGACAAGCTGGTCCCCGAGGGCGTGGAGGGTCAGGTGCCCTACCGGGGGCCGCTGTCCCGGGTCGCCCACCAGCTGGTCGGCGGGCTGCGGCTGGCCATGGGGTACGCCGGTGCGGAGAACATCCCCGATCTGCACCGCCGGGGCCAGCTCATCCGGATCACCGCGGCTGGTTTGAAGGAGAGCCACCCGCACGACATCCAGATGACCGTCGAGGCGCCCAACTACCACACCCGCTGACCCAACACCCCCAACCACCTGGAGTCCCCCATGCGTGACGTGGTCGAGATCGGGCTGGGCAAGACCGCGCAGCGCGGCTACCACCTGGACGACATCGCCATCGTGCCGAGCCGCCGTACCCGGGACGTCGACGACGTCTCGACGTCGTGGCAGCTCGACGCGTACCCGTTCGGCATTCCGTGCGTCGGCCACCCCTCCGACGCCACCATGAGCCCGGCCTCGGCGGTACGGCTCGGTCAGCTCGGCGGCCTCGGCGTGCTCAACGTCGAGGGGCTCTGGACCCGCTACGAGAACCCGACCAAGGTGCTGGACGAGCTGGCCGGCCTCGACGAGGAGGCCCGCGCCACCAAGCGGCTCCAGGAGGTGTACGCGGAGCCGATCCGTCCGGACCTGATCGCGGAGCGGGTCCGCGAGCTGCGCGCCGGCGGCGGCACTGTGGCGGTGCGGGTCTCTCCGCAGCACACCCTCGCGCTGGCGCCGGTGATCCTGGACGCCGGGGTGGACATCCTGGTCATCCAGGGCACCATCGTCTCGGCCGAGCACGTGTCGACCACCGACGAGCCGCTGAACCTCAAGGAGTTCATCGCCGACCTCGACCTGCCGGTGATCGTCGGTGGCTGCACCGACTACAAGACGGCGCTGCACCTGATGCGTACCGGCGCGGCTGGCGTGATCGTGGGCATCGGGGGCGACGAGTGGTCGACCACCGAGTCGGTGCTGGGCATCCGGGTGCCGATGGCCACCGCGATCGCCGATGCCGCGGCGGCCCGCCGTGACTACCTGGACGAGACCGGCGGCCGGTACGTGCACCTGATCGCCGACGGTGACATCCAGACCTCGGGCGACATCGCCAAGGCGCTCGGCTGCGGCGCGGACGCGGTGATGCTCGGTGAGCCGCTGTCGCTCTGCGACGAGGCTCCCGCCGGTGGCGCCTGGTGGCACTCGGCGGCGAGTCACCCGTCGCTGCCCCGGGGTGCCTTCGAGGTTTCCGGTGAGCCGCTCGGGTCGATGGAGCAGCTGCTCTTCGGGCCGGCGGACGAGGCCGACGGCCAGCTCAACCTGTTCGGTGGGCTGCGTCGGGCGATGGCCAAGTGCGGTTACCGCGACCTGAAGGAGTTCCAGAAGGTCGGTCTGGTCCTCGACCGCTGACCGAGCCGTCAGACGCCGGAAGGCCGGCCCCGCCTGGTGCGGGGCCGGCCTTCGTCGCGTTCAGCGCGGAGTCACTTCTCCACGTAGATGCTCAGGTCGGACATGTTCTGGTAGCTGGTCGCCGCGAAGTCGAGCGACTGGCCCTTGTTGTCCGCACCGCCGGGGGCGGTGTCCATCTCCCAGTTGGCGTGGTGGAAGTTGCGCTCGCCGATGGTCTGGAAGAACTGCTGGAAGTTGAGGTCGCCGTCGCCCAGCGGGGTCATCTGGTACCCGTTGGGCACGCTGGTGTCCCGGTCGCCGTCCTTGGCGTGGAAGAGCGGGAACCGGGTGGTCCGGTCGGCCACGGTGAGGATCGGGTCGAACAGGTCGGTCACCTCCTGGCCGGCCGGGTTGACGTACTTCTGGTGCTTGTAACGGGCCACGTAGGCCCAGTAGATGTCCAGCTCGAAGAAGACGTACCGCGGGTCGGTGATCTCGAAGAAGTACTCCAACCGGCGGATGCCGGAGGACCGGGTCTGCCGGCCCTGCGCGTCGCGCGGGCCCCGGTCGATGAGGAAGTTGTACGCGGCGTCGTGGTTGTGGGTGTAGAGCCGCATGCCCCGGGCCTTGGCCTGCCGGCCCAGCTCGTTCCAGATGTCGGCGGCGGCGTCCCACTCGGCCTTGTACGCGCTGCTGGTCGGGTCGCTGCCGGTGCCGATGTTCTTCATGCCGAGTTCCTCGGCGATGTCCAGCTGTTGCTGGAAGGTGGCCGGCTGGATGGAGGCGTGGGTGCCGTTGGCCACCAGTCCGTTGTCGTCGAGGATCTTGCGGATCTCGGCGGGGGTGATCTGCCGGCCCAGGATCTCGGTGCTCTGGGTGTAGCCGGCGAACTCGATCTCCTTGTAACCGATCTCGGCGAGTCGGGCGAGGACGCGCTCGAAGCCGTACGGCACCCCGCTGTCGTCGGGCGCGGCGGTGATCCGGTCGCGGACGCTGTAGAGGATGATGCCGCGGTTCCTGGCCGGGATCAGCGGCTCCACCCGCAGCTTGCTCGCGTTGCCGGGGTTGGCGAGCGCGGGGGTGCCGGTGGCGAGGACGGGTAGGCCGGCCGCGCCGATGGCGGCGGCGGCGCCGGCGGAGGCGGCGAGCAGGGATCGGCGGCTGAGCCGGCCGGTGGGGGTGGCGTCGGGGGCGGTGTGGTCTGACATGGTTCCACCTTTCGCGACGGTGGTCGGAGATCGACACTAACGTCGGTCCAAGTCGAAAGAAAGGTTCGATCGACGGCAGCTTTTGTTCGATTCGACGAAAGTCACTGATGATCGTCGATACCGGCCGCGCGGCCCGCGATGCTGACTACGCTCGTCCTGACCGCAACGCCGCAGGAGGCCGGGTGCCGCAGGAGGGGTGGGCATGGTCCTGACCGGACGGAGACGGCGACTCGCCGCGCTGACCTGCGCGATCGGGCTGGCCGCCACCGGTTGCACCGGTGACGACAGCGACGGCTTCCGGCCCGGTGCCGCCGACGTCGGCGACCCGTACGTGCCGGGGCACGGCAACGGCGGTTACGACGTCGGGCACTACGGCCTCGACGTCCGCTACGACCCGTCGACCGACCGGCTGACCGGTCGAGCCGTCATCACGGCCACCACCACCCAGGACCTGTCCCGGTTCAACCTGGACCTGGTCGGCCTGGAGGTCCGCGCGGTCAGCGTGGATGACGCGGCGGCCGAGCACCGACGCGGCGACGGCGAGTTGGTGGTGACGCCCCGCGACGGACTGCCGCGCGGCCGGCAGTTCACTGTGACCGTCGAGTACGCGGGCGTCCCCACTGCCGTCGACGACGGGACGTTGGGCAGCGGCGGTTTCCTGCACACCGCCGACGGCGCGGTGGCGCTCGGCCAACCCGACTCGGCAGCCACCTGGTTCCCGGTCAACGACCACCCGTCGGACAAGGCCACCTACGACCTGGCGGTGACCGTCCCGGACGGCCTGGCCGCGCTGAGCAACGGCGTGCCCGGGCCGAAGAGCACCGCCGACGGCTGGACCACCTGGCGCTGGTCGGAGCGCGCCCCGATGGCCAGTTACCTGAGCACGCTCGTGATCGGTGACTACCGGGTGGTGACCGGCACGCACGCCGGCCGGCCGATGGTCACTGCGGTGGCCGCGAGCCTGCCGGCGACCGGCGGCGCGGCCACCTCGCTGGCCCGCACCGGCGCGATCGTCGACTTCCTGGCCAGCCGCTTCGGCCCGTACCCGTTCGACTCGTACGGGGGGATCGTGATCGCCGACGACCGGATCGGGTACGCGCTGGAGACCCAGTCCCGGCCGGTCTACGGGCCTGGCTTCTTCGCTGACGACCGGCCGAACCCGAGCGTCGTCGCGCACGAACTGGCTCACCAGTGGTTCGGCGACAGCGTGTCGCTGACCAGGTGGAGCGACATGTGGCTCAACGAGGGGTTCGCCAGCTACGCCGAGTGGCTGTGGGAGGAGCACGACGGCGGCCGGACCGCCCAGCGCACCTTCGAGATCCAGTACGCGGCAACCGACTGGACGCAGCCGTCGGTCGAGCCGGGCCGGGAGCAGATGTTCGGCTCGGCCGTCTACAAGCGCGGGGCGCTGGCCGTGCACGCGTTGCGCCGGACCGTCGGTGACGACCTCTTCTTCCGCATCCTGCGTACCTGGACCAGCGAGCGGGCGGCGGGCAACGCGACCACAGCGGACCTCGTCGCGCTGGCCGAGCGGGTCGCCGGGCGGCAACTGCGTCCGCTCTTCGACGCCTGGTTGGTGGGTGGGTCGGCCCCCACACTGCCGTGACCCGGCGCCGCTGACCGGTCGATATGCTGCCGCCTGCGAACGGCGGGTAGGCGCCCGTTCGCGCGGGATGGCGGAGGCCGGGACCGGCCACCGTGCGGAGAGGGTGTGGGATGCGCGGGACGCGGCACAGACTGCGAGTGGCTGCCGGCCTGCTGGTGACCGGTGCGCTCACACTGTCCGGATGCGACTCGGCGGGCCCGGAGGCGGCGCCACCACCGAGCGCGTCCCCCACGCCGACGCGGACGTTCACAGCGGGTGCCGACGGGGTCGGCGACACCTACTTCCCGACCTACGGCAACGGCGGCTACGACGTCGGGCGCTACACGGTGAAGGTGCGCTACGACCCGGCCAAGGACCAGTTGACGGGTACGACAACAGTGCGGGCCACCGCGACCGCCGACCTGTCGACGTTCAACCTCGACCTGGCCGGCCTGACCGTCAGCGCGGTCACTGTGGACGGCGTACCGGCGACCCACAGCCGCAAGCGGAACGAGTTGGTGATCAAGCCGGCTTCCGGCCTCATCAACGGCAACGGGTTCGTCACCGAGATCACCTACGCGGGCAAGCCGAAGCCGCTGAAGAACGAGACGCTCGGTGACGGTGGCTTCCTGCACACCGCCGACGGTGCCATCGCCCTGGGTCAACCCGAGTCGGCCAGCACCTGGTTCCCGGTCAACGACCACCCGTCGGACAAGGCGGCCTACGACTTCGAGGTCACCGTTCCGGACGGCCTGACCGCGATCAGCAACGGCGTTCCCGGCGGGAAGACCAGCACTGGCGGCTGGACCACCTGGAAGTGGTCGGAGAAGTCGCCGATGGCCAGCTATCTGAGCACGCTGGTGATCGGCAAGTTCCGGATCACCACAGGCGAGCACAAGGGCCGCCCGGTCTACAACGCGGTCACCACCACCGAGGCCAAGGGCAACGCGGACGCGTCGATCGCGCAGACCGTAGCCGTGGCCGACTACCTGGAGAGTGTGTTCGGGCCGTACCCGTTCGACGCGTACGGCGGGGTGGTGATCTCCGACAGCCGGATCTCCTACGCCCTGGAGACGCAGAGCCGACCGGTGTACGCGGCGAGCTTCTTCCGGCAGGGCGAGAACACCGAGGTCGTCGCGCACGAGTTGGCCCACCAGTGGTTCGGCGACAGCGTCGCGTTGGCCAAGTGGGAGGACATCTGGCTCAACGAGGGCTTCGCGACGTACGCGGAGTGGCTCTGGGCCGAGCACACCAGGGCGTACACCGCCAAGGAGGCGTTCGGCAGCCGGTACGCCAGCATGTCCGCGCAGGTGTGGCAGACACCGCCGGGCAAGCCGGGCGTGGAGAAGCTGTTCAGCGAGTCGGTCTACCAGCGCGGCGGGATGACCCTGCACGCCCTGCGGGTGGCCGTCGGCGACAAGGTGTTCTTCGAGATCGTCAAGACCTGGGCGGCGGAGAAGCGCGACGGCGTCGCCACCACTGCCGAGTTCGTTGCCCTGGCCGAACGGATCTCCGGCAAGCAGCTCGACTCGATCTTCGACGCCTGGCTCTACGGCACCAAGAAGCCGGCCCTGCCCAAGCGGCTCTGACCCCTCCCGGTTCCCCGCGATCTTGCAGTTGCTGTCGTCGCGAAACGGGGCAAAGTAGCGTGAAACGGGGACCGAAAGTGCAAGATCGCGGGGGTGGGGAGGGCTAGTTCAGTTCTTGACGACCAGTTTGGGGTGGGCGGCCAGGTAGGCGTCGGCGCGGCCGGCGCGGAGTTCGGTGAGGAACTTCCGGCCCTCGGTGGTCAGCTGTTCACCCCGGTAGGCACTGCCCTTGCCGACGCCGGAACCGGGCAGCCCGACCAGCGTGAAACGGTTCTCCGGCAGGCCACTGAGGGCGTACGCGATGTCCACGATCCGACGTCCGCCCACGTAGACCAGCGTGTCGCCCAGCGCGGAGACCACCTGGTCGACGCGCTCGGGTTGCCGGGCCAGGCCCTCGTCCAGGATCTTGCGGGTCATCGCCCGGATCAGCTGCTGCTGGTGGCGCTGCCGGGCGTAGTCACCGCCGGTGATGTAGCGCTGCCGCGAGTAGTCCAGCGCCTGCCAGCCGTTGAGGTGCTGCTCGCCCTTCTCGTAGACCTGCTGCGGCCCCTTGTAGCCGCCCGGCGCGCTCTCCCGGTACTTGCCGTCCGGTCGGCGGTGCAGCGACTCGACCCGCTGGTCGACGTAGATGTCCACCCCACCCAGGGCGTCGACCAGCCGATCGAACCCGTTGAAGGTGAGCACCGCGCCCGCGTCGATGCGCAGCCCGGTGTAACCGCTGACAGTGCTGCGCAGCAGCTCGTACCCCTGGGCGGTGCTGGGTTGTTTGGGTTTGCCCGGAACCCGGCTGCCGAAGCTCATCGCGTGCGTGAGTTTGGTCTTGCCGCCCTTGTAGCCGGCCTTCGGGAACGCCGGGATGTCCACCACCAGGTCGCGGGGGAGCGAGAAGAGGTACGCCCGATCCAACCCCTTGGGTACGTGCAGCACCAGCACGGCGTCCGAGTGCGGCTCCCACCCGGGCACGCTGACCCGGGTGTCCACACCGACCAGCAGCAGGTTGAGCGGGCCGGTGATGTCAGCGCCCGGCGGTGGGCCGCTGGGGCTCGGAGTCGGCGTGCCGACCGGCGACGGGGTCGGTGAGCCGGCCACCGGACCGCCGCCCGGCTTGTTGTCGCTGGTCAGCCGGGTGATCACCACAGTGCCGGCCGCGATCAGCGCGACGACGGCGAGGGCCGCCAACCCCAGCAGCAGCCACCGTCGGCGCGGCGCCATCGACCCGAGAACCATGTTGGATTCCTTCCACCCGTCTGGTGAACAACGCTCCGACGGGTGCTCCGGGTTGCGGCCGGAAGACGCCGGGTCGGTCGGCCGGAGCATGATCGCGCGAAAAGTGCCGCTGGCGCGAGCGCTACTCGCGAGTAATGATGCGTCCATGCGGTACGACGTGGTCGTCATCGGGTCCGGCTTCGGTGGCAGCGTCACCGCGCTCCGACTGGCCGAGAAGGGCTACTCGGTAGCGGTGCTGGAAGCCGGCCGCCGCTTCGCCGACGACGAGTTTCCGCAGACGTCCTGGCGGGTCCGCCGGTTCCTCTGGGCACCGAAGCTGGGTTGCTACGGCATCCAACGGCTCACCCTGCTCCGCCCGGCCGACAGACGATCCGGCGGCGGGGTGCTGGTGCTCTCCGGCGCGGGGGTGGGCGGCGGTTCGCTGGTCTACGCGAACACCCTCTACGAGCCCCTGCCGGCCTTCTACAGCGACCCGCAGTGGCGGGACATCACCGACTGGCGCGACGAGTTGGCCCACCACTACGACCAGGCGAAACGGATGCTCGGCGTCACCACGTACCCGGTGCACACCGGCGCGGACCGCGCCATGCGCGCGGTGGCCGAGCGGATGGGGGTGGGGCACACCTTCCACGCCACCCCGGTGGGCGTGCACATCGGCCGGCCCGGCCAGCGGGTCGCCGACCCGTACTTCGGCGGTGCCGGCCCGGAACGCACCGGCTGCCTGCACTGCGGCTCGTGCATGACCGGTTGCCGACATGGTGCGAAGAACACACTGGTGAAGAACTACCTGTGGCTCGCCGAACGGCTCGGGGTCACGGTCCGTCAGTTGACCACTGTGACCGCCGTCCGGCCCGCCGACGGCGGTGGGTACGAGGTGCACACCGAGCGCACCGGCGCCTGGCTGCGCAAGAGGCGGCAGGTCATCCACGCCGACCAGGTGGTCTTCGCCGCCGGGGCGCTCGGCACCCAGCGGCTGCTGCACGGGATGCGGGCCGACGGTGCGCTACCCGGGCTCTCGCCCCGCCTCGGCGAGCTGACCCGGACCAACTCGGAGGCCATCCTCGGCGCCTCGGTGCCACGGCAGCGGGCCCGGTCCGAGCGGTTGGACTACACCGAGGGGGTGGCCATCACCAGCTCGTTCCACCCCGACCCGCAGACGCACATCGAGCCGGTCCGCTACGGGCGGGGCTCCAACGCGATGGGGTTGCTCCAGTCGCTGCTTGTCGACGGCGGCCCGCACCGGGTACGCCGCTGGCTGGGCAGCATCGTGCGGCAGCCCCGGTTGGCCGCACGGATGCTGTCGGTACGCGGCTGGTCGGAACGGACGGTGATCGCCCTGGTCATGCAGTCCGTTGACAACTCGCTGACCACCCGGTGGCGGCGTGGCCCGCTCGGTCGCAGGTTGGTCACCGGCCCGGGCCACGGCACTCCCAGCCCCACCTGGATCCCGGCCGGCAACACCGCCGTCCGAATGCTCGCCGACGAGATCGGTGGCACCCCCGGCGGCTCCCTCACCGAACCCTTCGACATCCCGATGACCGCGCACATCCTGGGCGGTGCGGTCATCGGCGCCACCCCGGCTGACGGGGTGATCGACCCCTGGCATCGGGTGTACGGGCACGTCGGGCTGCACGTGGTCGACGGCGCGGCGGTCTCGGCCAACCTGGGCGTGAACCCGTCGCTGACGATCACCGCACAGGCGGAACGAGCGATGTCCTTCTGGCCCAACAAGGGCGAGCCGGACCCCCGCCCGGCGCTCGGCGCCCCGTACCGCCGCCTGCCCGCCGTACCGCCAAGAAACCCGGCCGTCCCGCCGGACGCCCCGGGCGCGCTGCGACCCTGACCCCGGCGATCTTGCAGTTTCGGTCGTCGTCTTGTGGCTTCTGCGTCTTTTGCCGGGACGGAAAGTGCAAGATCGCGGGGAGAGTGGGTTGTCGGCGAGCCGGTGCCGGGAAGGGCCGTGACTGTCGGTAGGCTTCGTGCACATGAGCCTGCCTCGCCCCGTCCTCGTGGTGGACTTCGGAGCCCAGTACGCCCAGCTCATCGCCCGCCGGGTCCGTGAGGCGAAGGTCTACTCCGAGATCGTGCCGCACTCGATGCCGATCGCCGAGATGCTGGCGAAGAACCCCGCCGCGATCATCCTCTCCGGTGGTCCGGCCAGCGTCTACGCGCCGGACGCGCCGCAGATCGACGCGGGCGTCTTCAGCGCCGACGTGCCGGTCTTCGGCATCTGCTACGGCTTCCAGGCGATGGCCCAGGCGCTCGGGGGCACTGTCACCAGGACCGGCAACCGTGAGTACGGCGGCACCCCGCTGCGTCCGCGGCTCCTCGACCCCGGTGTGCTGCTGCGTGACCTGCCGGCGGACCTGCCGGTCTGGATGAGCCACGGCGACTGCGTCACCGAGGCGCCCGAGGGCTTCACGGTGACCGCCGAGTCGGCGGGCGCGCCGGTCGCCGCCTTCGAGGACCTGGCCGGTCGTCGGGCCGGCGTGCAGTTCCACCCCGAGGTCGGGCACACCGCGCACGGCCAGGAGATGCTGACCCGCTTCCTCTACGACATCGCCGGCATCGAGCCGACCTGGACTCCCGAGAACATCATCGACGAGCAGGTCGCCCGGATCCGCGCCCAGATCGGCGACAAGGAGGTCATCTGCGGCCTCTCCGGCGGGGTGGACTCGGCGGTCGCCGCGGCGCTCGTGCACAAGGCGGTCGGTGACCAGCTCACCTGCGTCTTCGTCGATCACGGCCTGCTGCGCGCCGGCGAGGCCGAGCAGGTGGAGAAGGACTACGTCAGCGCCACCGGCATCAAGCTGAAGGTGGTCGACGCCACCGACCGGTTCCTCGGCGCGCTCGCCGGCGTGATCGACCCGGAGCAAAAGCGCAAGATCATTGGTCGGGAGTTCATCCGGGTCTTCGAGGCCGCTGCCCGCGAGATCGCCGCACACGGCGACGTCGAGTTCCTCGTCCAGGGCACCCTCTACCCCGACGTGGTGGAGTCCGGCGGCGGCACCGGCACCGCCAACATCAAGAGCCACCACAACGTCGGCGGCCTTCCGGAGGACCTGAAGTTCGCGCTGGTCGAGCCGCTGCGCACCCTGTTCAAGGACGAGGTTCGGACGCTCGGCCTCCAACTGGGCCTGCCCGAGGCGATGGTCTGGCGGCACCCGTTCCCCGGCCCCGGCCTGGCCATCCGGATCATCGGCGCTGTCGACCAGGAACGCCTCGACCTGCTCCGCCAGGCCGACCTGATCGCCCGCGAGGAGCTGACCGCCGCCGGCCTCGACCGGGGTGTCTGGCAGTTCCCCGTGGTGCTGCTCGCCGACGTGCGCAGCGTCGGTGTGCAGGGAGACGGGCGCAGCTACGGGCACCCCGTGGTGCTGCGCCCGGTCTCCAGCGAGGACGCGATGACCGCCGACTGGTCCCGGCTGCCCTACGACGTGGTGGCCCGGATCTCCACCCGGATCACCAACGAGGTCGCCGAGGTCAACCGGGTGGTCCTGGACGTCACCAGCAAGCCGCCGGGCACCATCGAGTGGGAGTGAGCGCCGCTCAGGCCGCCGGCGGCGGGCTGGACGGGGTCGTCGGCGGGTAGGACGGCGTCGGGCCGTACCCCTGCGGTGGCCCGCCGGGCGCGGGCCCGGCGGTGGGCGGCGGGCCGTTCTGCGGCGCGACGCCCGAGGCGTGCGGCCAGGCCGGCGCGCCGGTGGGCTCCTCCGGCATCAGGAACCACATGATCGGGTACGCGAACAGCGCGAGCCCGCCGGTGAGCAGGCCGGTGACCGCGAAGATCACGCGGACCAGTGTGGGATCGACGGCGAAGTAGCGGCCGACGCCGCTGGCGACCCCGGCGACCATGCGGTCGGTGGTGGGTCGCCGAAGCTGCTTGTACGGGGCACGGGGAGCGGTGGTCGATGTCATACCCCCACGGTCCGCGCTGGCGCCCCGCCCGCCCTCGGTGACCGCCCGGATCCTTACCCTGACCAATCCCTGACCGGTGCCAGATAGTCAGGAATCCGACTCTTTTCCGTTCCGGTAACCCGGCGCGGGGAGAATTTGCTTCCGTGACCACCTTGCTCAAGCCGCTCCGCAGGATCGCGGCATACGCAGTTTGTGCTGATTCAAGCGGCCGAGTCTTGCTGGTCCGCGCATCGGAGCGCTCCGGCACCCCCGGCGCGTGGTCACTGCCCGGCGGGGCTGTCGACCACGGCGAGGACCCGAACCACACTGTCGTCCGCGAGACCGCCGCCGAAACCGGCCTCTCCGTCGCCGTCTCCGGCCTGGCCGACGTGCTCGCCGACATGCGGGCGCTCCCCGACCGCGGCATCACCATCCACACCGACCGGCTGATCTACCGGGTGGCCGTGCGCGGTGGCACCCTCGCCGACCGGGTGGGCGAGCGCCCCACCGACCTGGCCCGGTGGTACACCCTCGACGAGGCGCGCGAGCTGCCGCTGCGCTCGTTCACCGCACGCGCCCTCGGGCTGCCCGCCTCCTCGGCCGACGTGGTGCCCGACGAGGCACCCGAGTTCCCCTCCTTCTACGCCGTGCCCGGCCCCGACGGTCTGCACCGGGCCCAGCGCTTCGCCGCGTACGCGGTCTGCACCGACCCCGCCGGCCGAGTGCTGCTCACCCGCATCTCCGACGGCTATCCCGGCGCCGGCTGCTGGCACCTACCCGGCGGCGGCACCGACTACGGCGAACAGCCCGGCGCGGCACTCATCCGAGAGCTGATCGAGGAAACCGGCCAGGCCGGCCGCCTCGTCGAGTTGCTCGGCGTCGCCAGCCACCGTGACGCCGCCTCACTCGGCCCCGAGGGCTACCCGATCGACTGGCACGGCGTACGCGCCTTCTACCGGGTCGTCGTCGACCAGCCCAACCCATTGACCGTGACTGACGTGGGCGGTTCCACATGTGAGGCCCGCTGGTTCGGCCGCGATGAGTTGGGCGCCCTCCCCACCGACCGCCTCACCGAGGTGACCGCCGAAGCAGTCCAAGCCGCCCAACTCACCTGAGCGAGTTCCGGGGCGTCGCGCGTGGCATCACGCCCCACGCCCACGCCCCACGCGCGACGCCTCACGCACCACGCCCCACCCCGCCAAGATCGTGCTCGAACCAGGATGTAGTGGCGTCACCGACGCGCCGATGCCACTACACCCTGGATGTTGCGCGATCTTGAGCTCGGGGACACCCGCTGAGGGATCTCCTCGGACGTCCCGGGCAGTGGGTCCTCGGCGCCGCCCAGGGGTCGTCCGGCTTGGGTGTGTCGGTGGCTCCAGCCTGTGATCAACTCGGGTTTCCGTGAAGGCGCGCGGTATCTCGGGCGCGCTGGAATACCGCGCCTTCCTTGAACCCGAGTTGATCAGCGTTGGTCTCGACCTGCCGTGACGCGAATGGCCGCCACAATGAGGGTAAATGGGGTGGAGCGGGTCGGTCGCGAAGCAGGCTGAAGGGGTCGGTAAGAGGCTGATCGGTCGTCGTGAAGAGTCGGCTACCTCGGCCTGAACGCCCCGGCTCACCAGCTCCGCGGGTTTCCCGCGCGCTGTCTCGCATTGATCATGAAGTTATTGTCGGAACGCGAGATGGACGGCGACAACCTCATGATCAACAGACTGTGGGTGCGAAGCGGGGGGCGGGCAAAGGTGCAATTCACGCGTCGAGTCGGGGCTTATGGGCTTGTGCGGGACTCGGGTCGGGTCTTGGTGGTTCGGGACGGGGCCGAGGGCGAGTTTCCCGGGGCCTGGCGGTTGCCGGGCGGTGCCCTCGGACATGCCGAGGACCCGGAGCGCGCTGTGGTCCGCGAGGTCGCCGAGCAGGCCGGGCTGACGGTCGCGGTGACGCGACTACTCGCGGTGGTCGCCGATGTTGCCACCTTTCCGGAGAGCAAGGGCGCGCTGCACACCGACCGGCTGTTGTTCGAGCTCAGCACTCCCCACGGCGCATCGTCCGACGGTTCGGGGCCTGAGAGTGCCCGGCCCGGGGACGGGGTGCGGGGCGTCGGGGCTGAGCTGGTTGATCAAGCTTGCTGGCTTCCACTGGCGGAGGTGGCGCAGTTGCCGGTGACCCCGTTCACCGCCGAGGCGCTCGGCCTGCCGGTCACCCCACTGCCGCCGACGGCGCACCGGTCGCGGGACCCGTTCCCGCCGCAGCACCCCGACCGCCGGCTGCGCTTCGGGGCGTACGGGCTGGTCACCGACCCCGCTGGGCGAATCCTGCTCACTCAGATCGCGGAGGGCTACCCGGGGGCCGGTCTGTGGCATCTCCCAGGCGGTGGCACCGATCACGGCGAGCAGCCGGCCACCGGTTTGCTGCGGGAGCTGGTCGAGGAGGGCGGGCAGGTCGGCCGGGTCGTGGAGCTGCTCGGCGTCAACAACCTGCACAACCCCGCCGCGCTGGGCCCGGAGGGCCGTCCTCTGGACTGGCACGGCGTACGGGTGATCTATCGGGTGCTGGTGAACGTACCCACCGACGCGGTGGTCACCGAGTCCGCCGGAGGCTCGACGGCGCGGGCGGGGTGGTTCACCCGCGACGAGGCGACTGACCTGCCGTTGAGCGACATCGCCGTCGTGGCAATCGGACAGAGTGGCCGATAGCACCCCGCTCGGTGAGCCGACTTGGTGACCCTCCGGTACAGTCAAAGGCGGGAATGATGGAGGAAACGGGCGATGAAGCCCGGGATGGGAACAAGCGAGCGGTTCGAGCGGTTTGACCAGATATAAGTACCGCCGGCAGCTATCGCCAAGCCATGTTCCCCTATGCGATGGTGTACTCCGCAAAACGGCTGCCGGGCCATGCAAGGTCCGGCACGAGACAGCCGGACACCCGCCACGTGGCGGTCAGCAGATCCGGTGATGGAGGAAACGTGCCGAGAGCCCCATGGCGCCGGCGTCGTACTACTGACAGTCCGCGCCCCGCAGGGCGTCGCTGGGCGGGCCGGTTGCGCCGCAGCAGCACGTTCGCCCGCCAGGTGCTGTTGGTCCGAGTCGGTCGCCGTGACGGCGACCTGCACCCGGCCGACCTGGCCCCGACCGAGCACCGGTACGCCGATCGGCAGCGCCGTCGCTACGGCCTGGACCGGCTCAGCCGGCCGACACTGGGCGTGGACCCGACACTGGGCCTGGACCGAGCCCACGTCGACGCGGTCATGCCGGTCAGCCCGGCGATGCCGCCGATGACGCAGACCGACGAGGCCCACTCGATCCCACTGCTCCCCGGCGAGCGCACCATGGCGCGCCGGATGAAATTCGCCCTGGTCAACGCCTGCACGCTGGCCAGCCTGATGCTGGGCATGCTGGCCATCTTCCTGGCCATGCAGGGCGAGGTGCGCATGGCGGCGCTCTGCCTGATCGCGTGCGTCGGCTTCGACGGTCTGGATGGCGCGCTGGCCCGACGGCTCGGGGTGGCCAGCCCGTTCGGCGCACAGATGGACTCACTGGCCGACATGTGCTCGTTCGGTCTCGCCGCGCCGGTAGTGGTCTACGCCTCGCTCGCCGGCTCCGTCTCCACGGCGGCGGCGGCAGTGGCGTGTGCCCTGGTCGCGGCGTGTGCCGCGATCCGACTGGCCCGCTTCAACGTCTCGCCGAAGGACGGCAGGTTCTTCTGCGGGGTGCCCACCACCATGGCGGCCGCTGTGCTCGCCGTGACAGTGGCGATCGGCCTGCCGGTGCCCGGTGCCGTGCTGGTCGCCGGGGTGGCGCTGCTGGCCTTCGCGATGGTGTCGAGCTTCCCGTACGCCAAGCTCGCCCGCCTGGTGAAGCTGCCGCCGTGGCTCTGGCTGGCCCCGGTGATCGGCGCGCTGGTCGACATCCGGCTCACGTTCGCCCTGATCGTGGTGGGCTACCTGGTCAGCGGGCCGGTTCTCTGGCTGCGGCAACGTCGTACCGCCTGACCTGAGCAGACAGAACGGGGCGCCGCGGACAGCGGCGCCCCGTTCCTCGTTCGCGGATCAGCGCCAGCGGGCGATGACCGTTGACCCACCGACCACCTTGTCGCCCGGCCCGACCAGTGGGTCCGCGGCCTCAGCGGGCAGGTAGACGTCGGTCCGGGAACCGAACCGGATCAGCCCGAAGCGCTCGCCCTTGGCCAGCAGCGCGCCGATCGGCGCGCGCTGCACGATCCGGCGGGCGATCAGCCCGGTCCGCTGCGCGACCACCACAGTGCCGCGAGCGGTGTCCAGCACCGTGTACGCGGCGACGTTGTGCTCGGCGTCAGGCTTCATCGCGTTGACGAAGCCGCCATCGGCGACGAAGTAGTCCACCACCTTGCCGGCGACCGGGGCACGGTTGACGTGCACGTCCAGCACCGACAGGAACACGGCGATCCGTAGCCACTCGCCGTCGCCGAAGCGCTCGTCGTGCAACCGCTGCACCGACAGGACCTTCCCGTCCGCGCTGGCGACCACGGCGCTCGGGTCCTCCGGCACGTCCCGTTCGGGATCCCGGAAGAACGCGGCGACCGGCCCGGCGGCCAGGGCCGGCAGCAGCCACAGCTTGGACGACGGGCGCGCCACCCGGGCCAGCGCCGCGAGGCCCAGCGCGATGCCCGCGGCCGCGACGCCGTTGGAGTCGATGTGCATGCCCCTGGTCACCGGCACGCTCGACGGCCGGTACGCGGGGGCCAGGCTGTCGGCCGCGGCCGGGCTGGCCGGGGTGAACCGCAGTCGGTAGACCCGCACCGGTGGCGAGTTGCGCAGCACCAGATCGGCGCCGACGCCGTAGAGGGCGTCCTGTCGGGCCAGCTCGGCGGCGGCACCCTCGGTCCGGCCGGGGGTGGCGACGGTCGCCACGCTCAGCACCGCCCCGTCGGTCAGGTACTTGGCCAACCCCTCGACGCCGCCGCGGGTTGCCTCGGCGGTGCCGGTGAACGCCTCACCGGCGATGACGACGACGGCGGCCTCGGCTTCGGCCAGCGAGTCGACGACGCTCACCCGGTCGGCGACCCAGCGGCCCTGGGCTGTGACGTGCTCGCGGAGCGCCGCAGCGCCGAACGGCTCGGCGGGCACCACTGTGAGCCGGTCACCGGGGAGCAGCGCATCGACCGCCGCGGCCAGCACCGCGGAGTCCGGGGTCACCCCGACCAGCAGGGCAGCCTTGGGGTCGTTGATCCGGGCCAGCTCGGCGACGAGGGTACGGGCGGCTCGCTCGCCGATGCGGACCGGACCGGACCGGCCGGTGGTACGCACGGCGGGGGACTGGGTCATGTCGGGCGGGCTCCTGACGGGGGTAGAGACGGGAATCGCGGCGGGACCGGCATGGGCGGGACGGGCCGGCCGGCGGAGGCGAGATCTCCACCAGCCAGCATATGCGTCCGTCCGCGCCGGCCGCACCGCCGTGGGGATGCGGTGGATCGACGCGGACGGCCGCCCGAGGTCAGGCTTCCCTGCGCGGACCCTCCCGCTCGTCACCCGGCCGGTCGCTGACGGCCTCGACTGGTTGGTCGGATCTGGTCGGCTCGTCCCCCTCCGACGAGGCCGGGCGGGCGAGGTTCCCGGTGGTCGGCTCGTCGTCTCCGTTGCCGGGGAAGGGCTCGGTCGGCGGCTCCGCCGGCGGATGAGCCAGCCAGGCCGGGTGGATCACGTCGGTGGCCGGCACGTCGGACGCCCGCACCTCGGTGGTCGGCGTCTCCACCGTCCGGTCCGCGATGAGCGTCGGGTCCGAGGAGGGCGTCGGGTCGGAGACGAGCGTCGGGTCGGAGGAGGGAGTGTCCCAGGTGGACCGTTCGGCTTCCCAGTCCGGCAGGGCCGCGCCGGACGTCGACATGGCGGCACCGGAGACGGGCGCGCCGGAGACGGACGTGCCGGAGACGGGCGCTACCGCCTCGGCGGCGCCGGCCTCGGCAATCGGCTCCGGCTGGTTCGGTCGACCCGAGCGCAGCGCGCCGACCAGCCCGAAGACCCCGATCAGGATGAGTGCGCCGGCCAGGAACCAGCCGACCGGCGGCAGCGCGAGCCCGAGCAGTTGGGCGAGCAGCCACCAGGCGGACAGCGCCAGGAACACGAGCCCGAAGGCGAACGACACCAGATCCGTGCGGTGAGCCTTCACCGGGTCACCTCCAGGTTGCCGGCATTGACATGGATGTAGAGGCGCAGGGTCCCGCCGCCGGGCCCGTCCGCGCCGACGTCGGTGGATTCCCGCAGGCGGCCGTCCAGCCCGCCCGAGCGGTTGCCGAAGACCGTGGCGTCACCCGCGTTGACGTCGGCCACTGTGGTGACGTCCACGTTCGGCGGCACGACCACTGTCGCCTGGCCAAAGTTGACGGCCACTGTCACCTGGCTGTCCCGTTTCGCGAAGTCGATCCCGCGCAGGTCGAGTACGGCGTCACCGAAGCTGTTCTCGTACCGGTCCGCCAGGTCGCGGTAGTCGGTGGGCGCCCAGGTCACCGCGCCGTCGACCCCCCGGATCCGGTCGTAGGACTCGGCCACGGTCGCTGTGCCCAGCGCCGCCGCGGTCACCAGACCGAGCGCGATGAGCCAGCGCGCCCGCCCGAACCACGTGCCGACCAGCAGGCCGAGGGCGATCGTGGCCAGCGCGGCCGCGAAGTACGCCGAGGCGCTGATGGCGAAGACGTCCAGCAGGTCGAGCAGGGCGACCAGACCGAGCACCAGGAAGATCAGCGAGAAGGTCACCGCGCCGAGCGGCGAGCGCTCCTTGGGCCGCTTCGGCGGCTTCGGCGGCTTGGGCGGAGGAGGCGGAGCCGGGGTCGGCGAAGCGTACGGGCCGTGCGGCGCGAACGGAGGGCGGTAACCGGAGGGCGGCGGGGCTGTCGGATAGCCGGCCGGGGCAGCGGGTGTGCTGCTCACGGGTGCCGACGGCCAACCGGCGCTGGGCATCGCGGTGCTCGGCCAGCCGGGCTGGGCAGCCGTCGTGCCGGCCGGATGCCCGGACACCGGGCCGACCCCGGGCAACGGCTGCGTCGCGCTGGTCGGCGGCGCGTCGTACGCCGGGATGGTGACTGTGGGCGCCGCCCCCGTCGTCGCGGTGGCGTACCCCGGACCGGTGCCGAACATCGGCGGCGTCGCCGCTGGGCCGGTCGACGGCGCCGCGCCGTACGACGGCCAGGTCACCGGTGGGACGACCGCGCCGGACGGTGCGGCGGGCGCCGGACCACCCGGGGTGCCGGGCCGTGGATTGCGGCCGTCCCGGTTGAGCAGGAGCGCGCCGGCGACCAGGATGGCCGCGCCGAGCAGCACCGCGCGGAAGGCGTCGGTGACGATGTACGCGAAGCTGGCCGCGACCAGGATGCCCAGGACGATCACCGTCACCGGGGACATGCTGGAGCGACCGCGACCGAGCATGGACTCGACGGGGGACGCGGTGTCGCCCTCGTTCGGGATGATGAGCCAGGCGGCGACGTACACCAGGATGCCGATGCCCCCGAAGAACCCGAGGACCGCGAGCAACACCCGCCAGAGCACCGGATCGGTGTTGGTGGCGCGCCCGATCGCCGCGCAGACACCGGCCAGGTACCGCCCCTCGCGCGGCCGGACCAGCCCGTACCGCGAGGTGAAGCCGGTGCCGCCCAGCGGCGGTGGCGGCGCGGACGGACCGGGACCACCCGGCCCGGGTGGTGTGCCGCCCGGGCCGTAGCCGGTGCCCGCCGCGAACCCCGGGCCTGGGCCGTAGCCCGCCGCGGGGGGCGCGTAGCCGTCGGCCGGCTCGCCGGGCGCGGTGCCGGCGGTCGCGTCGGTGCCGGCGTGCGGACCGAACGTGCGGGGCTCGGTCCATTCGGTCGGCGTGGTGGTGGGCGGGGGCGGTGCTGAACCGCCCGACTGTGCCGACCCCGGTCGGGGCGGCGGGGCAGCTTCCTCGGTCATGCTTCGATCCTGCTGCCCGGTCCACCCGAACGGCCTCAGGACCCGACCCTGACCCCACCCTGAGATCCGGCGGCCGGAATGTCGGGGGCGTCCCCGTGGTCGCGGACGCCGCAGCGTGTGACGATCGAGTCACCGACCTCCACCTGTCCGCCACAGTGACCAGGGAGCCTCCGATCAGCACCGTGACCTCGCCCCCGCGCCTGTACCGCGCCCCGGAGCACCGGATGGCCGCCGGCGTCGCCGCCGGTATCGCCGACCATCTCGGCATCTCGGTGCTGCGGGTGCGCGTCGCGTTCATGGTCCTGCTCGGTCTGAGCGGGCTCGGCCTGCTGCTCTACGCGGCGTTCTGGGCGGTGGTGCCGCTGCGTCCCGGTGACACGGCGGTGCCGCCCCGGCGGGACGTCGCCCAACTTCTGCCGTTCGTGGGGATCGGGCTCGGTGTCCTGCTGATCCAGGTGATGGTCTTCGACTCGGTCGGCGCGGCGGGCACCGCCGGTTGGTTGGTGGCCATCATCGCGGTCGGCGCCGGGGTCATCTGGCACCAGTCCGCGCCCGAACGGCGGCGACAGTGGGGCGAGGCCATGCCGGTGCCCTGGCTCGGCGCGGTCGTCGAGGAGAGCGACCGGCGGGCCTTCGTGCTGCGGTTCATCGGCGGGGGAGTGCTGGTCGCGGTCGGCATCATCGGCGTCGCGGCCGTCTACTCACCGGCACAGAACTTCGACGCGGTGATCAATGGCGTGATCTTCGCGTTGGTCGGGCTGGCGGGCGTCGGCGTGGTCGCCGCGCCGGTGCTCTGGCGGACGTACAGCCAGCTCCGCTCGGAGCGCGAGGGGCGCATCCGCGAGCAGGAGCGGGCCGAGTTGGCAGCGATGGTGCACGACCAGGTGCTGCACACGTTGGCCCTGATCCAGCGCAACGCCGGCGACGTCAAGACGGTGCAGCGGCTGGCCCGAGGGCAGGAGCGTTCCCTGCGCAACTGGCTCTACAAGCCGACCGCTTCGCCGAGCGAGCGGTTCGCCGCCGCTCTGGAACAGGCCGCCGCCGAGGTCGAGGACACCTTCGCGATCAGCGTCGAGACGGTGGTGGTGGGGGACCGGGAGACCGACGAGAAGGTCGGGGCGCTGGTCGCGGCCGCGCGGGAGGCGTTGGTGAACGCGGCCCGGCACGCCGGCGTGCAGACCGTGTCGCTCTACGCCGAGGTGGAGCCGGATCAGGTCAGTGTCTTCGTCCGTGACCGGGGGAAGGGCTTCGATCCGGATACCGTGGAGGACCACCGGCACGGCGTACGCGGCTCGATCATCGGGCGGATGAAGCGGCACGGCGGACGGGCCGAAATACGGTCCGGCCCGGGGGAGGGGACCGAGGTCCGGTTGATCCTGCCGATCTCCCGGGACTCGTCCGCAGCGGAGAGGAACAGATGACCATGGCCGAGCAGTCGACCGAGCACCTCGACCCGGCGGATGCCCGCCCCGAGCGGCTGCGGGTGTTCCTGGTGGACGACCACGCCATGTTCCGAGCCGGGGTGCGCGCGGAGCTGGGCGCCCACGTCGAGGTGGTGGGCGAGGCGAGCACCGTGGCCGAGGCGGTCACCCGGATCGCCGCCGTCGGCCCGGACGTGGTGCTGCTCGACGTGCACATGCCCGACGGTGGCGGTCGGGCGGTGCTGGAGGCGATGCGGCGTACGCACCCGCAGGTCAAGTTCCTCGCGTTGAGCGTCTCCGACGCGGCGGAGGACGTGATCGGGTTGATCCGTGCCGGCGCCCGTGGGTACGTCACAAAGACCATCTCCCCCGACGAGTTGGCTGCCGCGATCCGTCGCGTGGCCGACGGGGACGCGGTGTTCAGCCCACGGCTGGCCGGGTTCGTGCTGGACGCCTTCGCGGCCCGGCCGGACGCGCCGGTGGCCGACCCGGAGCTGGACCAGCTCACCAACCGTGAGCGTGAGGTGCTGCGGCTGCTGGCCCGGGGGTACGCGTACAAGGAGATCGCCAAGGAGCTGTTCATCTCCATCAAGACTGTGGAGACGCACGTGTCGAACGTGCTGCGCAAGCTTCAGATGTCCAACCGCTACGAGCTCTCCCGTTGGGCGGCGGATCGCCGCCTCGTGTGACGGCGCGTCGGCACCGGCGAGGAGACAGCGCGTCGTTACCGGCGAGGAGACGGCGCGTCGGCACCGGCGAGGATCAGAGAAACGTCCGGCGCGCCCTCGTACACCCAGCCGATGATCGTGTCCGGGTAGCCGTGGGGGCCCTCATCCGGATGGCTCGAAACGTGAGTGGTGACGGACGTCCCACCGGGCTCGGGTGACCTCGGGGCTCACGCAGGGGCCGAGGCCGACTGTTCGGGTGGCGCAACGTATTTCCTGCTCAGTGCCGCCCGTGTCGGGCGTTTTATGATCATTTTTCAAGTATCGGCAACGTGGCGGGCAACTAACGGCTTGATAACGGCACCTTCACGGAAGAGGCCAGTGGGTGTCACAGTGGCAGCACCTCACCATCGGTGTGTGGCACTCCGTACGCCCCACGACCACGATTCCGCCGATCTCGGCGGCCCGTGGCTGTGTCGATTGCGTCGTGCCAAGCCTCGTTGGTGGGGGAGCCCGGCGGATCGGAACATCAGGGGTGTCCCCAACTTCCCTGTGGTCCCGGCGACCCGCGCCCCCGGGGTGGTCGGGCGGTGTCACCCCCAAACGTGCGTGAAACCCACGACGGAACCTGGTTAGAAAGAGGAGGCCCCTCGGAATGAGAGTCTCGAAGCGGGCGACGAGCGCCATCGCGCTCAGCGCGGCTGCCGCGCTTGTCGCGAGCGGTTGCTCGAGCGGCGGCGGCGACGAAACTGCCGCCAGCGCGGATGGCTCGATCGTTGTTCACGGCGTCCAGCCGGAGAACCCGCTGGTCCCGTCGAACACCACGGAGACCGGTGGCGGCAAGATCATCGACTGGCTCTTCACTGGCCTGGTCGAGTACCCGAACGACGGTGGGGCCCCGCGTAACGCGCTTGCGGAGTCCATCAACACCACGGACTCCAAGGTCTTCACGATCAAGATCAAGGCCGGTACCAAGTTCCACGACGGTACCGAGGTCAAGGCGAAGAACTTCGTCGACGCCTGGAACTGGGCCGCCTACTCGCCGAACGGTGCGCAGAACGGCACCTTCTTCGCGGACATCGCGGGCTTCGACCAGACCTACACCACGGACCCGGATGGCGCGGACGGCCCGAAGAAGGCCCCGACGCCGACGACCGACAAGATGTCCGGCCTGAAGGTCATCGACGACCAGACCTTCGAGGTCACCCTGGCGGCGCCGACCGCGGTCTTCCCGACCAAGCTCGGCTACAGCGCCTTCATGCCGCTGCCGGACGTGTTCTTCACCATGAAGCCGGAAGAGTTCGGCCGCAAGCCGATCGCCAACGGCCCGGTGAAGTTCGTGTCGTGGGAGGACAACTCCCTCATCAAGCTGACGCGCTTCGACGACTACAACCTTCGCGACAAGATGAAGGTCAAGGACGTCGACGTCAAGCTGTACCAGGACGACAACGCGGCCTACGCCGATCTGCTGGCCAACAACCTCGACTTCATGGAGGTTGTCCCCACCTCGGCGCTCGCCGGCGACAAGTGGAAGACCGACCTCGGTGACCGGGGCCGCTCGACCGTCACGCCGTCGACCGCGTTCATCGCGTTCCCGATCTACGACAAGCGCTTCCAGAACCCGAAGCTGCGTCGTGCGGTGTCGCTGGCGGTCAACCGGCAGGAGATCTCCGACAAGATCTTCTTCGGCACCCGCAAGCCGGCCGACAGCTGGGCGAACCCGCTGACCCCGGGCGCCAAGCCGGGCAACTGCACCGCCTGCAAGTTCGACCCGGCCACGGCCAAGACGCTGCTCGCCGAGGCCGGTGGCTTCAGCGGTGAGATGGTCTTCTACTACAACGCGGACTCCGCCCACAAGGACTGGATGGACGCCGTCGCGCAGCAGATCAAGACCAACCTCAACATCAACGCACGGGCCGAGGGTGTGCCGACCTTCGCGGTGTTCCGCCAGAACATCAACGCCCACAAGATGAACGGCCCGTACCGCGCTGCCTGGCAGCAGGACTACCCGGACGTCGAGAACTGGGTCAACCCGCTGTTCATCACCAACGGCTCCTCGAACGACGGCCTCTACAGCAACCCCGAGGTCGACGCCCTTGCCAAGCAGGCCAGCGGCGCTCCGAGCCTGGAGGCCTCGCACGAGGCGTTCGCCAAGGCGGTCGAGAAGGTCGACCAGGACGTCCCGAGCATCCCGGTCTACTTCTACGGTCAGCAGTCCGGCCACTCGGAGAAGATCAAGAAGCTCGAGCTGAACAACGTCGGCGAGATCGACATCACCTCGGTCGAGCTCTGATCCGAACGGTCTGACCCCGGGTCGGGCTCGCCACATCCGGTGAGCCCGACCCGGGGCCGTTCCGCGATTGGGTGTTACAACACTCCACTCGCACGTTGTCACCACCGTGTCGGCCGTCCGACGCGCCCCCTGTCTGGAGGACCACCCCATGGGCCGTTATCTGTTGAGACGGCTGCTCCAACTCGTGCCGGTCTTCATCGGTACGACGTTCCTGATCTACTGGCTCGTCTGGGCCGTTCCGGGCGATCCGTTCGCCGGCAAGTGCGGTGAGCGTCGCTGCCCGGACCAGTACATCGCCTTCATGACCGAGAAGTACCACCTCGACCAGAACGTCTTCGTGCAGTACGCCAACTACATGAAGAACCTGCTCCAGGGCGACTTCGGTCAGACGTTCTCGCAGCGCGAGATCAGCGACATCATCCTGACTTCGTACCCGAACACCCTGAAGCTGGCCGTCGTGGCGCTCGCCATCGAGGCCGTGATCGGCCTCGGCGCCGGCGTGCTGAGCGGTCTGCGGCGTAACGGCTTCCTGGACAACCTGGTCCTGGTCTCCACCCTCTTCCTGATCGCACTGCCGGTCTTCGTGGTCGGCTTCGTGCTCCAGTGGCTGCTGGGTGTGCAGTGGGGCATCATCAAGCCGACCGTCTCCTCCGAGATGCGGTGGTCCGAGCTGATCGTGCCCGGCTTCGTGCTCGGCAGCGCGTCAGTGGCGTACATCGCACGGGTGGCAAGAACGAGCATCGCGGAGAACCGCCGCGCGGACTACGTGCGTACCGCCATCGCCAAGGGCCTGCCGATGCGCCGAGTCGTTGGTGTGCACCTGCTGCGCAACTCGCTCATCCCGGTGGTGACCCTGCTCGGCACCGACCTCGGCGCCCTGATGGGCGGCGCGATCGTCACCGAGGGAATCTTCGGCATCAACGGGATCGGCCGCCAGGTCTTCCGAGCGATCATCACCAAGGAAAGCGCCACTGTAGTAGGCATCGTGGTCGTCCTGGTGCTGGTCTATCTCGTGATGAACCTGCTGGTTGACCTGCTCTACGCCGCCCTGGACCCGAGGATCCGTTATGAGTGACCCGAGTACCGCATCGATCGTCAGCACCCCTGGCGCACACCCCACCGACTCCGCCGCCCCCGCCACCGCGGGCCAGCCGCAGAGCAACGACAAGCCGCGCGGCCTGCTCGGCGACGCCTGGCGGGACCTGCGACGCAAGCCGCTGTTCTGGATCTCGGCCACGCTGATCGTGATCTTCCTGCTGATGGCGGCCTTCCCGGCGCTGTTCGCCCCGGGCGACGCGGTCAACGGCTCGCTGTCCCGCAGCCTCGACAAGCCGTCGGCCAATGGCTGGTTCGGCTACGACGTGCAGGGCCGTGACGTCTACGCTCGCGTCATCTACGGTGCGCGTGCGTCCATCCAGGTCGCCGTGCTCTCCGTGCTGGGCACCCTGCTCATCGGCGGAACCATGGGCATCATCTCCGGTTACCGCGGTGGCTGGGTGGACGCGCTGCTCAGCCGGATCGCCGACGTCTTCTTCGGTCTGCCCTTCGTGCTCGGCGCGATCGTCATCCTGACCACCTTCAACGGCTCGGGCGCCGGCAACAGCAAGAACAAGATCATGGGCCTGGTGACCGCGTCCCTGATCGTGCTGAGCTGGCCGGTCGTGATGCGACTGATGCGCTCCTCGGTGCTCGCCACCAAGGAGGCCGACTACATCGTGGCGGCCCGCGCACTGGGTGCCGGCACCGGCCGGATCATCCTCAAGCACCTGCTGCCGAACTGCCTGGCCCCGTTGCTGGTGTACGGCACGATCATGGTCGGCTCGTTCATCGGCGCCGAGGCCACCCTGTCGTTCCTGGGCGTCGGTCTGAAGTCGCCGGTGGTGTCCTGGGGCATCATGATCAGCGACGGGCAGCAGTTCATCCGGGTCGCGCCGGGGCTGGTGTTCTTCCCCGCCGCGTTCCTCGTCACCGCAGTGCTGAGCTTCGTGATGCTCGGTGAGTCGGTCCGCGAGGCCCTCGATCCGAAACTCCGCTAGGGGAGATCCAGTTGTCCGACATTCTCGTGTCCGAGCAGTCAGCGCCGGGACCCGGCGGGTCCGGGCGTCCCTCCGGCCGCCTGCTCGAGGTCGACGACCTGCGGGTGGAGTTCCGCACCCGGGACGGCGTCGCAAAGGTCATCAACGGGGTCACGTACCACGTCGACGCGGGGGAGACCCTCGCCGTGCTCGGCGAGTCCGGCTCCGGTAAGAGCGTCACCGCGCAGACCATCATGGGCATCCTCGACACGCCGCCCGGCTTCGTCACCGGTGGGCAGGTCCGCTTCCACGGCAAGGACATGCTCCGCATGTCTGACGAGGAGCGCCGCCGCATCCGCGGCGAGGGCATCGCGATGATCTTCCAGGACGCGCTCTCCGCGCTGAACCCCGTCTTCACCGTCGGGTTCCAGATCGCCGAGCAGTTCCGGGTCCGGCGGGGCATGAGCCGCGCGGAGGCCAAGAAGCGCGCGATCGACATGCTCGACCAGGTCAAGATCCCGAACGCCAAGGGCCGGTTCAACAACTACCCGCACCAGTTCTCTGGCGGTATGCGGCAGCGCGCGATGATCGCGATGTCGCTGGCGCTCGACCCCGAGGTGCTGATCGCGGACGAGCCGACCACCGCCCTCGACGTGACGGTGCAGGCCCAGATCATGGACCTGCTGGCCGAGCTTCAGCGCGAGCGGCAGATGGGCATGATCCTGATCACCCACGACCTCGGCGTGGTCGCCGACGTCGCGGACCGGATCGCTGTCATGTACGCGGGCCGGATCGTCGAGGAAGCCGACGTGTACGAGCTGTACGCCAAGCCGGCGCACCCGTACACGCTGGGTCTGATCGACTCGATCCCGCGCCTCGACGAGAAGGGGCAGCAGCTCCGGACGATCAAGGGCCTCCCGCCGAACCTGATGAACATCCCGCCGGGCTGCCCGTTCAACCCGCGGTGCCCGATGGCTCAGCCGGTGTGCCGGGAGAAGGTCCCGCCGCTGCTGCAGGTCGGCCCCGCTCGGGCCAGCGCCTGCCACTTCGCCGAGGAGCTGGTGAACCGTGTCTGAGAACATCCTCGAGGTCAATGACCTGGTCAAGCACTACCCCGTCACGCAGGGTGTGGTGTTCAAGAAGACCGTCGGTCAGGTCAAGGCGGTCGACGGGGTCTCGTTCGGACTGCGCGCCGGTGAGACGCTCGGTGTGGTCGGCGAGTCCGGCTGCGGTAAGTCGACGCTTGCCCGGGTGCTGATGAACCTGGAGAAGCCGACCGCCGGCAACGTGGTCTACAAGGGCCAGGACATCTCGAAGCTGTCCGGTGGGGCGCTGCGGCGTCTGCGCCGGCAGATCCAGCTGGTCATGCAGGACCCGTACACCTCGCTGAACCCGCGGATGACCGTCGGTGACCTGCTCGGCGAGCCGTTCGAGATCCACCCGGAGGTGGCGCCGAAGGGCAGCCGCCGGGCCAAGGTTCGCGAGCTTCTCGACCTGGTCGGGCTCAACCCGGAGCACATCAACAGGTACCCGCACCAGTTCTCCGGCGGTCAGCGTCAGCGCATCGGCATCGCCCGCGCGCTCGCGCTGCGGCCCGAGATCATCGTCTGCGACGAGCCGGTGTCGGCGCTGGACGTCTCCATCCAGGCCCAGGTCATGAACCTGCTGGAGCAGTTGCAGGGCGAGTTCGGCCTCTCGTACGTCTTCATCGCGCACGACCTGTCGGTGGTCCGCCACCTGTCGGACCGGGTCGCGGTGATGTACCTCGGCAAGATCGTCGAGATCGGCACCGAGGACGAGATCTACGAGCGACCGACCCACCCGTACACCCAGGCGCTGCTCTCCGCGGTGCCGGTGCCGGACCCGACCCAGCGGAACAACAAGACGATCATCCGGCTCACGGGTGACGTGCCGTCGCCGATCAGCCCGCCGTCGGGCTGCCGGTTCCGGACCCGCTGCTGGAAGGCGCAGGACGTCTGCGCCGAGCAGGTCCCGCTGCTGGAGATCCGACGGGACTCGGACCACCCGAGCGCCTGCCACTTCGCCGAGAAGCGCGAGATCGTCGCCAGCCACGAGGTGTGAGTCACCGAGACCGCCTGCCGCCGTCACCACGACGACGGCAGGCGGTTTCGTCTGTCAGTGACCCGGATCGGCAGCGCGGCGCCTGGCCGCCCACGCGGCGTCAGTGAGCAGACGGGCGGTGTGGCTCACCAGGGGGCCGTGGCCCGGTTCGACGCGGGCTGGGACGGCTCACAGCGGGCCGCGGCCCGCGCGGAGCAGCAGCAGGGCGAGCTGGGTGCCGTCGGCGCCGAGCGCGACCCGGAAACGCTCCAGGATCTCCCGTTCCCGGGAGAGCACCAGGCGGGTCCCTCCGGACGCCATCCGGGTCACCCCGACCTCCTGGGACAACGCGGCCCGCTCCTGCCAAAGCGTGATCAACTCGTGGTCGATCGCGTCGATCCGTTCCCTGATCTGCACGATCCGCGCCGAGGCGGACGGCTCCTGGGTGCCGGTCTGCTGCTCGGCCGGCTCGGCGTCCGCCGGTGGTGTGGCCACCGCCGGCTCAGTGCCCTGCACGGCGGGCTGCCCCGGTCGGATCGGGCTGCCGCTCTGCTCCATCACGTCTGTCATCATCGGGTACCTCTCGCACTGTGGTGCCCGGTGCCCGGAACCTGGGACGGAAAAAGCCCCGGACTCCAGGAGCCCGGGGCTTTAGCAGGTCTGAATCGATCAGGCGCGACCTACGGCAGCCGGACTCCCGGTGCCATAGTAAAAGTAGAAGCGCGCAGCGATCACGCCGTCGAGTATGCCCACGTCGTTGCCGGGTGCGCAAGCATTCCGCGTCGCGGAGGGCGCCTTTCGCCGGTGGGCGTGTCGGGTGGTGGTGCGTGCCGTCGGGCACGAGCCGCTGAGCGCCAGAGGCGCAGTGTCCGGCCGGCGGCATAGACTTGTCGGGCGATGCATCCTCTCTTCGACATCCCCGCGTCCCCGCCTGCGCCGGAGTCCGCGCCGGCCCGCCCGCACCGACCCGGGGCTGCCGTCGCGCGCCTCGATCCGCAGCAGCTGCTCGCCGGGCTGAACGGGCCGCAGCGCGACGCCGTCAGCCATGCCGGCTCGCCGCTGCTGATCGTGGCCGGCGCCGGGTCCGGCAAGACCCGGGTGCTCACGCACCGGATCGCCTACCTCCTCGCCGCTCGGGACGTGCACCCCGGTGAGATCATCGCCATCACCTTCACCAACAAGGCCGCCGGCGAGATGAAGGAACGCGTCGCCGCGCTGGTGGGCCCCCGGGCCCGCCTGATGTGGGTGTCGACGTTCCACTCGGCCTGCGTGCGGATCCTGCGTGCGGAGCACGAGCACGCCGGCCTCAAGTCGACATTCTCGATCTACGACGCCGACGACTCCCGCCGGTTGATGCAGTTGGTCACCCGCGAGCTGGATCTCGACCCGAAGCGCTACCCGGCGCGTGGGCTGGCCGCCCAGGTCTCCAACCTCAAGAACGAGCTGGTCGACCCGGAGCAGTTCGCGGCGCGGGCCACCGGCCCCAACGAGCGGGCGCTGGCCGAGGCGTACACGCTCTACCAGCGTCGGCTGCGTGAGGCCCATGCCCTGGACTTCGACGACCTGATCATGACGACGGTGCACCTGCTCCAGTCCCACCCGCACGTCGCGGAGAGCTACCGTCGGCGGTTCCGGCACGTGCTGGTGGACGAATATCAGGACACCAACCACGCCCAGTACATCCTGATCAAGGAGCTGGTGTCCGGCACCGAGGGGGTGGAGCCGGCCGAGCTGTGCGTGGTCGGCGACGCGGACCAGTCGATCTACGCGTTCCGGGGCGCGACGATCCGCAACATCCTGGAGTTCGAACGGGACTACACCAACGCCCGCACGATCCTGCTGGAGCAGAACTACCGCTCCACCCAGACCATCCTCAACGCGGCCAACGCGGTGATCGACCGCAACACCTCCCGCAAACCGAAGCGGCTGTGGAGCGAGGCCGGCGCCGGCGAGCAGATCGTCGGCTACGTGGCCGACACCGAGCACGCCGAGGCCGACTGGGTGGCCCGTGAGATCGACCGGCTGGTCGACGCCGACGAGACCCGCCCCGGCGACGTCGCGGTCTTCTACCGCACCAACGCGCAGTCCCGCGTCTTCGAGGAGGTGTTCATCCGGGTCGGCCTGCCCTACAAGGTGGTCGGCGGGGTGCGCTTCTACGAGCGCAAGGAGGTCCGCGACGCCCTGGCGTACCTGCGTTCGGTGGTCAACGACGACGACACGGTGAGCCTGCGGCGGGTGCTCAACACCCCGCGCCGGGGCATCGGCGACCGCGCCGAGGCGTGTGTCGAGGCGCTCTCCAGTCGCGACCGGATCTCGTTCGGCGCGGCGCTGCGGCGGGCCCGGGAGGCGCCGGGCATCTCCAGCCGGGCTGCCAACGGCATCGCCGACTTCGTGGCGCTGCTCGACGGGGCCCGCGAGCTGTCCGAGACCGGCACCCCGGAAGAGGTGCTGGAGGCGCTGCTGACCCGCTCGGGCTACCTCACCGAGCTGGAGGAGAGCCTGGACCCGCAGGACGCCGGTCGGGTGGACAACCTCCAGGAGCTGGTCAGCGTCGCCCGCGAGTACACCGAGCGGATCGAGGCGCTGGGCGAGGAGGGGGAGCGGGCCACCCTGGCCGGTTTCCTGGAGCAGGTGGCGCTGGTCGCCGACGCCGACCAGATCCCCTCCGACGACCCCGACCACCAGGGCGTTGTCACCCTGATGACGCTGCACACCGCCAAGGGGCTGGAATTCCCGGTGGTCTTCCTGACCGGGCTGGAGGACGGCGTCTTCCCGCACCTGCGCTCGCTGGGCGACACCCGGGAGTTGGAGGAGGAGCGCCGCCTGGCGTACGTCGGCATCACCCGTGCCCGACAGCGGCTCTACATGTCCCGGGCGGTGACCCGCTCGGCCTGGGGGCAGCCGTCCTACAACCCGCCGTCGCGCTTCCTGGAGGAACTGCCGACCGAGTTGGTGCACTGGGAGCGCACCGAGGGGTCGTACACCTCGTGGGCTGGCGGGGGCGGCGGCGTCGGTGGCCGTGCGGACCGCGCGCCCGGCGTGCGTGGCAACTTCACGGGGGGTACCCCGAAGGCGGCGCAGTTGGCGCAGCGGCTCGGCGTGGACGCCAGCCGGCTGACCACCGCCAGCGAGCTGCCGCAGGGGCCGAAGGTGTCAGCGGGCGACCGGGTCAACCATCAGCGGTACGGGTTGGGGCGGGTGCTCGCCGTCGAGGGGCACGGCCCGGGTGCCCGCGCGCAGATCGACTTCGGCGACCAGACCATGTGGCTGGTGCTCCGGCACGCCCCGGTCGACAAGCTCTGACCCGGCGCGCCCGCACGATTGCACTGCGGCAGGAGGGAGGGGCCTCGGGCCCCTCCCTCCTGCTGTTGCGCCCGGACCGCGCCGGGATGTCGCCTCAGCAGCCCAGGTCGACGCCGTGGGCCCGCATGAACGGGGCCGGGTCGATCTGGTTCCACATGCCCTGGTGCACCTCGAAGTGCAGGTGCGGGCCTGTGGCGTCGCCGGTGGCGCCCTCGTAGCCGATGAGCTGGCCGGCCTTCACCTTCTGGCCGACGGTGACAGCGATGCGGCTCTGGTGGGCGTAGTGCGTCAGGTAGCCGTTGCCGTGGTCGACGAAGACGGAGTTGCCGTACCCGTCGGAGGCGTCGCCGGCCTGGGTCACGGTGCCGGCGGCCGCCGCGTGGATCGGCGTGCCGGAGGGCATCGCCAGGTCGATACCGGCGTGCAGGGTTCCCCAGCGCTGCCCGTAGCAGGACGTGACGGCCGCGCCCGGCATCGGGTCGACCCAGGCGGGCGTGGGCTTGGTGGTCTTCTTCGGCTTCGGCTTGGCCTTCGCGGCGGCCGTCTTCGCAGGGGCCGGGCTGGCGCTGATCGCGGACGGGCTGGGCGTCGGGCTGAGCGAGGGGGCGGCCGGGGTGCTCGACTCACGAACCGAGCGGTCGGCCCGGCTCGCGGCGTCGGCCCGGGCCTGGGCGTCGAGGGAGACGGCGGCGGGTGCCGGCTGGTCGGTGCCGCTGGTGGCGACGGCGACACCGCCGAGGCCGAGGGCTACCAGGGCGGCGGCCCCGAGCACGATGAGGCGGTTCCGTCGGCCGGTGCGCCGCGGCGGCGGGGTCTCGCTGGTGTCGGGGGTGTTCTCGTTCTGGACGGGGCTGTCTTCCTGCACGGCGGACCTTCACAGTCGAGGGGCACTTGACCTCGAAATACTGGTGTCCGGCCGAGGTAGGGCAGGCGCGGGGACCGAACCCTCGGACAGAGAGCGGACGGTCGGGTGCCCGGATATGACCCGCTGTGAGGCGCTACATCCAGAAAAGTGATCATGTTGGCGCGTGTCGTCGGTCACATTCGGTGCTGTGACCCGGGATACATCCGCCGGGACCGCACAAAGCAAAACCGCCCGGATCAACAGATCCGGGCGGTCAACGGTCGTCACGCACCGTCAGCCGGCGGCTACGTCGCTGTAAATTGCCTCGACTTGCAGCTTGATGTCCACTCCGCGCTCCTGGAGGAACGGCACCGGGTCGATCGGCTGCCCCTTGACATGGATCTCCAGGTGCAGGTGGGTGCCGTACGCGTGGCCGGTCTGACCCACGAGGCCGAGTTGGTCGCCCGCCTTGATCTGCTGGCCTTCCTTGACGCTCACCGCGGAGGAGTGGCCGTAGATGGCCTCGCTGCCGTCGGCGTGCTGGACGATCACCGCGTTGCCGTACCCGCCGAACCAGCCGGCCTTGGTGACCAACCCGTCGTGGATCGCCACGTAGGGCGTGCCCTCGCCGGCGACCAGGTCCACGCCGGTGTGCATCTTGCCCCAGCGGACGCCGTACGGGGAGTTGAAGTCGTAGCCCTGCAGCGGCAGCAGCCAGACCTCGGGCTCGGCGTTGTCAGTGCTGCGGCTGTCCCGGGAGGCGCGGTCGGCGTTGTCCGCACGGGCCGCGGCGTCCTGGCTGGTGACCGACGCCTGCTTGAGCTCGTCGAGGACCGTCGGGCTGACGTCCTTGGCGTCCGGCAGGGCGCTCGCGCCGAGGGCCACGATGCCGGCACCGACGAACGCGGTGGTGACGACAGCGGCGTAACGGCTGCGGGGTGGGGTGGGTACGCGGCGGCGACCGCGATATCGATCGGGCTCAGACGACAGGCGCTGGCGCACGCACACCCTCCGTTGTCGGGGTTCCGAAGCGGCCGGTGGGCGTCCCCTGAAGCTCCAGTGAGACGTCCGCTGACCGCGTCGTCACCCGTCCATGGACCTGATGACAACCGTGGACACGTTAGCCAACCGCCAGGCGAGTCACAAGCTAGACCGAAAAATTGGCGTGTCGATCTGTCCGTTTGCGTCCATGATTGTCATGCATCGCGACGCCGAACGGTGCCCCCGTCGCTGCCCGTTCGTCGCCGAGCGTGACCGTTCCGGCGGAGTCGTCCGACTTGACTCCGGACGGCGCCGGGATGGCGTCCCCGGCCCTGCCAGCGGCGCGGTGGCGACGAGGCCGGGACGGCGCCAGGCCGGACCTCTCCGGGTTGCGCGGTCGACACGCCGGGTAACGGCCGGTAGCCGAGCCCGGATTTCCCGGGTCGGGCCCGCCGGGTTACCGTTCGTTAAGGTGAAGGCGGTCAAGCCGGTGAAAGGTGTGCGCTGATGAGCTCTCGGATTCGGGTCGTCGTCGCGAAGCCTGGCCTGGACGGCCACGACCGGGGCGCGAAGGTCGTCGCGCGCGCCCTGCGAGATGCCGGCATGGAGGTCGTCTACACCGGCCTGCACCAGACTCCCGAGCAGATCGTGGAGACCGCCATCCAGGAGGACGCCGACGCGGTCGGCCTGTCAGTGCTCTCCGGGGCGCACATGACGCTCTTTCGGCGGGTGCTGGAACTGCTCGGTGAGCGGGACGCCCGCGACATCGTCGTGTTCGGTGGCGGCATCATTCCGAACGGCGACATTCCCGAGTTGGAGAAGCTGGGCGTCGCGAAGATCTTCACGCCGGGCGCCACCACCCAGGCGATTGTCGAGTGGGTTCGACAGAACGTGGCTCAGCCGGTTTCCTGAGGCACGCCGATCCGCTGCGCCACCGATTTTGGGCACGGGGGAGGGGCCGGACGCACCCCTCACACGTCCGGCCCCTCTATGCACGATGCCCCGCCGCCACCCCTCGACCGACAGGGCATCGGCCGTATCCCGTCTTTGCGCTGTTCAGCGCTCCGACATCTGACTCAACGACGCCCCCACGACAGGGTTACGCAAGCCGGACAACATCGCCCGGACGGTGGATGCCGCCCGAGTCATGGCCGGAAACCGGCCACACCTGATGCCCGGTTGTGCATTACCGCACACCGTGCACCCGCTCGGTTGCCGGTGGTGCCGACCTCGCTAGGCTGCGGCCAATGGCCTGTTTCAACTGATGACAGGCGTCAAACTGTTTTCTGAACGCTGGTGGCGGCGCGACGGCGCGCCGCGGAGACGGGACGGGACGCGCAATCGTGGACCTGTACGAGTACCAGGGGCGGGACCTGTTCGAGCGGCACGGCTTGCCCGTGCTGGCCGGCGGCGTCGCCACTACCCCGGAAGAGGCCCGCGCGATCGCCGAACGTCTTGGCGGCCGTGTGGTCGTCAAGGCGCAGGTAAAGGTCGGCGGCCGAGGTAAGGCCGGCGGCGTCAAGCTGGCCGAGGGCCCGGATGAGGCGGTGGCCCGGGCCACCGACATCCTCGGCATGGACATCAAGGGTCACACCGTCCACAAGGTCATGATCACGGTGACCGCGGACGTGGCCGAGGAGTACTACTTCTCGTACCTGCTCGACCGGGCGAACCGCACCTTCCTCTGCATCGCCAGCGTCGCCGGTGGCATGGACATCGAGCAGGTCGCCGCCGATACCCCCGACAAGGTCGTGAAGGCCCCGATCGACGCCGTGAAGGGCGTGGACGAGGCCAAGGCCCGCGAGATCGTGACCGCTGCCGGCTTCCCGGCCGAGGTCGCCGACCAGGTGGTCGAGATCGCCGTCGGCCTGTGGCAGGCGTTCGTCGCCGAGGACGCCACTCTGGTCGAGGTCAACCCGCTCGCCAAGAACGGCGACGGCCGGATGCTGCTCCTCGACGCCAAGATCAGCCTGGACGAGAACGCCGGGTTCCGGCACCCGGACCACGAGGCGCTCGTCGACCAGGCCGCCGTGGACCCGCTGGAGCAGGCCGCCAAGGCCAAGGACCTCAACTACGTCAAGCTCGACGGCGAGGTCGGCATCATCGGCAACGGCGCAGGTCTGGTCATGTCGACCCTCGACGTGGTCGCGTACGCCGGTGAGCGGCACGGCAACGTCAAGCCGGCCAACTTCCTCGACATCGGCGGCGGCGCGAGCGCCGCGGTGATGGCGAACGGGCTGGAGATCGTGCTCTCCGACCCGGCCGTGAAGAGCGTCTTCGTCAACGTCTTCGGCGGCATCACCGCCTGCGACGAGGTCGCCAACGGCATCATCCAGGCGCTGGCCCTGCTCGAGCAGCGCGGCGAGCAGGTCACCAAGCCGCTCGTCGTCCGTCTCGACGGCAACAACGCCGAAGCTGGCCGGGCGATCCTGGACAGCGCGAACAACCCGCTCGTGCAGCGGGTGGACACCATGGACGGTGCGGCCGAGCGGGCCGCCGAGCTGGCAGCTGCGGGGGTCTGATCATGGCTATCTGGCTGACCAAGGACTCGAAGGTCATCGTCCAGGGGATGACCGGTTCCGAGGGTTCCAAGCACACCCGGCGGATGCTGGCCGCCGGCACCAACGTCGTCGGTGGCGTCAACCCGCGCAAGGCGGGCCAGACTGTCGACTTCGACGGCACCGAGCTGCCGGTCTTCGCGTCCGTCGCGGACGCGATGGCCGAGACCGGGGCCGACGTCACTGTCATCTTCGTGCCGCCGCAGTTCACCAAGGCCGCCGTGGTCGAGGCGATCGACGCCGCGATCCCGCTGGCCGTGGTGATCACCGAGGGCGTCCCGGTGCACGACACCGCGTCGTTCTGGGCGTACAACGTCTCGCAGGGCGAGCGGACCCGGATCATCGGGCCGAACTGCCCGGGCATCGCCTCGCCGGGCGCGTCCAACGCCGGCATCATCCCGGCCGACATCACCGGCTCCGGCCGGATCGGCCTGGTCAGCAAGAGCGGCACGCTGACCTACCAGATGATGTACGAGCTGCGCGACATCGGTTTCTCCACCTGCGTCGGCATCGGCGGTGACCCGATCATCGGGACCACCCACATCGACGCCCTCGCGGCGTTCGAGGCCGACCCGGAGACCGACGCCATCGTCATGATCGGTGAGATCGGTGGCGACGCCGAGGAGCGGGCCGCCGAGTTCATCAAGGCCAACGTCACCAAGCCGGTGGTCGGCTACATCGCCGGCTTCACCGCTCCGCCCGGCAAGACCATGGGTCACGCCGGGGCGATCATCTCCGGCTCCGCCGGCACCGCCGAGGCGAAGCAGGCGGCGCTGGAGGCCGTCGGCGTCAAGGTCGGCAAGACGCCGACCGAGACCGCGAAGCTGATGCGGGAGATCATGTCCGGCAGCTGAGCCGGTCAGGCAACACGAAGGGGGTCGACCGCTTACGGTCGACCCCCTTCGGCGTACGCGTCAGTCGTTGTTCCAGAACGGGTAGTTGCCGGTCGAGCGCAGGATCGCCCCGCCGATGATGTTGATCACGCCGAACGCGATGGCGAGGTAACCGAGCAGCGGCGACTGCCCGTACCGCCGGGCGTCGCGGATGGACAGGTAGCCGAAGACGATGCCGAAGACGCCGCAGCAGATCAGCCCCAGCACGATGCCCAGCAGGCCCCAGAGGGTGGTGCGGTCGCGTCCTCGGGCCGGTGGTGGTGGGGGAGGCGGGTATGGCGTCGTCACAGCTTCCTCCGAGCGGTAGTGGGCGACGTGCCGGCTTGGACCGCGACCGGCGGGCCCGTCCCGGGTGGCGGCGACTCGCGCCCCCTCAGGGCCGAGGCTAGACCGGCCCGGGTGAGCAGGACGTCGGTTCGGTGAACTCGCCGACCTTAGGAGGGGTTAACGGACTGCCACGGCCCGCGCGACGTGCCAGAGTAGAGCGGATGTCCCCCGTCACCCCTGACCGTCCCAGCCGTCCCGGCGGTGTGAGCGCCGACGACCGGCCGGTCGACCGCGCCGCACCGGCCCGGCGGGTGCCCGCGCCTCGCGCGGGCGGGTCGCCGCGCGGGCGGGCACCGTTGCCCGTCGCCGCCGGGGTGGCCGCCTGCTGGGCCGCCCTCACCTCCTACCTGCCGGTCGCCATAGTGCTCGGCCTGGTGCAGCTCGGCGCGGACTCCACCACACTGACCGGCACCCTGCGCACCGCGCTGGCCGGCTGGCTGCTCGGGCACGGCGTGCCCCTGCACACCGAGACCGGGCCGCTCGGGCTCGCGCCGCTGGCGTTGACAGTGCTCGCACTTTGGCGGCTGACCCGCGCCGGCGTGCACGTCAGCCGGGCGATCGGTGCTCGCGACACCCGCTCACCGCGCCGGGCACTGCTCGCCGCGGTAGCGGTCGGCATCGCGTACGCGCTGCTCGGCGCGCTCGCGGCGGTGCTGGTCGGCACGGGTGGGCCGACTGTGTCGCTGATCCGGGCGGGCGCCACGTTCGCGGCGGTCGGCACACTCGCCGCGCTGGTCGGCGCGGTCCGGATCACCGCAGTGACCCGGCTGCTCGTCACCCGGCTTCCGGGGCCGGTGCGCGACGGCGTTCGCACCGGCCTGGTGGCCGGGCTGCTGCTGCTCGGCGCGGGCGCGGGCGCAGCCGGTCTTGCGGTGGCCACCGGCGGCGGCGACGCGGCCGACATGATCGGGGCGTACCGGACCGGGGTCGCCGGGCAGGCCGGCATCACCCTGGTCAGCGCCGCGTACGCACCCAACGCGGCGGTCTGGTCGACCAGTTACCTGCTCGGGCCGGGGTTCGCGGTCGGGACCGACACCGCGGTCCGTACCAGCGAGGTGTCGGTCGGCGCGCTGCCGGCCGTGCCGCTGCTCGCTGGCCTGCCGCGTGGCCCGGTGGACGGCTTGGGCGCCCTGCTGCTCGCGGTGCCGGTGCTGGCCGGGATGGTCGCCGGTTGGCTGCTCGCCCGGCGGGTGGCTCGACTCGCCGTCCCGGAGCGGGCCGCGCAGCGCTGGGCCGAGTTGCTGGCGCCGGCGGTGCTGGCCGGGCCGGTGGCCGGCGTGGTGCTCGGCGCGGCCGCGGCGATTTCCGGCGGGCCGCTCGGCGCCGGTCGGCTGTCCCAGGTCGGGCCTGTGGGTTGGCAGGTCGGGGCGGTGGCGGCCGGTGTCATAGCGGTCGGCGCGCTGCTCGGTGCCGCCGCCACCCGGGCGCTGACCCGCGGGCCCACGCAGTAGCGCCGCCACCTGGGCGCTGACCTGCCGACCCGCGCCGTAGACGAGCGCGGGGCGCCCCGGGCGAACCCGGAGCGCCCCGCCGAATCCGCGCCCGTCAGGGCTGGGTGGGCAGGTTGACCTGCGCCACGACGCTCAGGATGAGCAGGAGGATGCCCAGCCCGACGCCAACCGCGCCGCAGATCAGACCGGCCTTGGCCTGGCCGGCGTTGTTGGCCTGGCCCTGGGCCACCTTCTGCTTGGCGAGGTAGCCGGTCACGATGCCCGCGATGCCGACCGGGATGCCCAGGTACAGGCAGCAGATCAGCGGGATCGACGCGATACCGAGGATCATCGACACCAGGCCGAGGGTGTTGTTCTGCCCCTGTGCCTGCGGGTACCCGGCGTTCGGGTAGGTCGGGCCGGCACCGTACGGGGGCTGCTGCTGCGCGTACGGGTCCTGGTACGGCGGCTGCTGACCGTACGGCTGCCCCGAGGTGGGCTGCTGGCCGTACGGGGCCTGCGGCGCGGCGTACGGGTCCTGCGGCTGCTGGCCGTACGGCTGGCCGGAGGTGGGCTGCTGGCCGTACGGGGGGGCCGGCGGCTGCGGAGCGGTCGGGTCCTGGTTGGGCTGCTGGCCGTACGGGTCCTGACCGGGGTTACCGGGCTGCATTCGAGAAGCTCCTTGGACTGGTTCCGTCAGTTGGTGCTCTTTATTTCCATCCATGATCGCGGTCAGTCCTCCCAAAGCCCAGTACAGCAACAGGACGACATGTCTCCCAAAGCAGGCAAACTTGCCCTTGTCGACCGCTTCGTGTGCCGGATCAGGGGCGGTGTGTGGGCCGGCGCGGCGTTCGGCCCGAGCGAGCGGCAGCGTACCGGGTCGACGCACGTCGGCACCGTCGAAGATCGGCGCACCGCCCAGTCGAAGGGCGTCCCTGACCTGCCCGATAGGGTGGCCCGGTGACCGAGCCCGCGCCTGTCGCCCGCATCGTCGTCCTCATCTCCGGCTCCGGGAGCAACCTTCAGTCGCTGCTGGATGCCGCCGCCGACCCCGCGTACGGCGCACAGGTCGTCGCGGTCGGCGCGGACCGCGACGGCATCGCGGGCCTGGACCGGGCCGACGCGGCGGGGGTGCCGACCTTCGTCGAACGGGTCCGCGACCACGACACCCGGGAGGACTGGGACCGCGCGCTCACCGCGCACGTCGCGAAGCACCAACCCGACCTGGTCATCTCCGCCGGTTTCCTCAAGCTGGTCGGCCCGCACTTCCTCGCCGCCTTCGGCGACCGCTACCTGAACACCCACAACACGCTGCTGCCGGCGTTTCCCGGCATCCACGGCCCGCGTGACGCCCTCGCCTACGGCGTGAAGCTCACCGGAGCCACCCTCTTCTTCGTCGACGCCGGCATGGACACCGGGCCGATCGTCGCGCAGGTAGCGGTGCCGGTGCTGGACGACGACGACGTCGACACGCTCACCGAGCGCATCAAGGAAGCCGAGCGACGCCAGCTCGTCGAGCAGGTCGGTCGGCTGGTCCGCGAAGGCTGGACCATCACCGGAAGGAAGGTCACGGTTCCGTGAGTCCCACTCAGGACGGGCGCCGCCCGATCAGGCGGGCGCTGGTCAGCGTCTACGACAAGACCGGGCTGGTCGAGCTGGCTCAGGCCCTGCACGCGGCCGGTGTGGAGATCGTGTCCACCGGCAGCACGGCGGGCACCATCGCCGCCGCCGGGGTGCCGGTGACGCCGGTGGAGACGGTGACCGGGTTCCCCGAGGTGCTCGACGGCCGGGTCAAGACCCTGCACCCGAAGGTGCACGCGGGTCTCCTCGCGGACCTGCGCAAGGACACGCACGTGGCACAGCTCGACGAGCTGGGCGTGGCGGCGTTCGACCTGCTGGTCTCCAACCTCTACCCGTTCCAGGCGACCGTCGCCTCCGGCGCCGGCGTCGAGGAGTGCGTGGAGCAGATCGACATCGGTGGCCCGGCCATGGTGCGGGCCGCCGCCAAGAACCACGCCTCGGTTGCCGTGCTCACCGACCCGGCCGGCTACCCGGCGCTGATCGGTGCGCTCAGCGAGGGTGGCTTCACGATGGCCCAGCGTCGCGCGCTGGCCGCCCGGGCGTTCGCCGACATCGCCGAGTACGACGTCGCGGTTGCCCAGTGGTGCGCCCAGGAGCTGGCGCCCGCCGACGACTCGTGGCCGCAGTTCGCGGGGTTGGCGCTGCGCAAGTCGACAGCGCTGCGCTACGGCGAGAACCCGCACCAGCCCGCCGCGCTCTACACCGACCCCGACGCCCCGGCCGGGCTGGCCCAGGCCGAGCAGCTGCACGGCAAGGAGATGTCGTACAACAACTACGTCGACGCCGACGCCGCCTGGCGGGCCGCCAACGACTTCGCCGACCAGCCGGCGGTGGCGATCATCAAGCACGCCAACCCGTGCGGCATCGCGGTCGGCGCGGACGTCGCCGAGGCCCACCGCAGGGCGCACGCCTGCGACCCGGTGTCGGCGTACGGCGGTGTCATCGCTGTCAACCGGTCGGTCTCGGTCGAGCTGGCCCGGCAGGTCGCCGAGATCTTCACCGAGGTGGTGGTCGCCCCCGGCTTCGACGAGGGCGCGGTCGAGGTGTTGCAGGGCAAGAAGAACATCCGGCTGCTGCGGGCACCGGCCTGGAAGCCGGCGCTGGTGGAGTTGCGGCAGGTGACCGGTGGCGTGTTGGCCCAGGTCGCCGACCGGGTCAACGCCCCCGGCGACGACCCGGCCAACTGGCAGCTGGCGACCGGCGAGGCCGCCGACGAGGAGCTGCTGCGGGACCTCGCGTTCGCCTGGCGGGCGGTCCGCGCCGTGAAGAGCAACGCGATCCTGCTCGCCAAGGACGGCGCCACCGTCGGCGTGGGCATGGGTCAGGTCAACCGGGTCGACTCGGCGCAGCTCGCGGTCAGCCGCGCCGGCGCCGACCGGGTCCGCGGCTCGGTCGCCGCCTCGGACGCGTTCTTCCCGTTCGCCGACGGCCCGCAGATCCTCATCGACGCCGGCGTCCGCGCCATCGTCCAGCCCGGCGGCTCCATCCGCGACGAAGAGGTCATCGAAGCGGCCAAGAAGGCCAACGTAACGATGTACCTAACCGGTACCCGCCACTTCTTCCACTAACCCCCCGGGGGCCAGACCCCGTCGATCATGAAGTTATTGCCCTGCACGTCGGCGTGTCAGGGCAATAACTTCATGATCAACCGCAGGGGGTGGGTCGGTTAGGCCGGGGTGGTGGGGCGGAGTTCGGCGAAGTGGCAGGCGGACGGGTGGGGGTCCGCTGCCCGGGGAACGGTCGCCGGGTCCTCGGTGGCGCAGATGTCCTGGGCCTTCCAGCAGCGGGTCCGGAAATGGCACCCGCTCGGCGGGTCGGCCGGGCTGGGCACGTCGCCGACCAGCCGGATCATGTTGCGCTGGTCGCGGGCCTCCGGGTCCGGCACCGGCACGGCAGAGAGCAGAGCCTGGGTGTACGGGTGGGTGGCCCGCTCGTAGATCTCGTCCTCGGTGCCGATCTCGACGATCCGGCCGAGGTACATCACCGCGACGCGGTCGGCGATGTGCCGCACCACCGACAGGTCGTGCGCGATGAAGATGTACGACAGCCCCAGCTCGCCCTGTAGCTGCTTGAGCAGGTTGATCACCTGGGCCTGGATGGAGACGTCGAGCGCCGACACCGGCTCGTCGCAGACGATCACCTCGGGCTTCAGCGCGAGGGCGCGGGCGATGCCGATGCGCTGACGCTGACCGCCGGAGAACTGGTGCGGGTACCTGTTGATGTGCTCCGGGTTGAGCCCGACCAGGTCCAACAGCTCCTGGACCCGCTTGGCCTTGCTGCCCTTCGGCGCGGCGTCCGGGTGGATCTCGAACGGCTCGCCGATGATGTCGCCGACGGTCATCCGCGGGTTCAGGGACGTGTACGGGTCCTGCATCACCATCTGCATGTTGCGGCGCAGCCGGCGCAGCTCACCCCCGGAAGCCTTGAACAGGTCCTTGCCCTCAAGCGTCGCGCGTCCGGAGGTGGGCGTCTCCAACCGCATCAGCAACCGGGCGAGGGTGGACTTGCCGCAGCCGGACTCGCCGACCACGCCGAGCGTCTCGCCCCGGCGCAGCTCGAAGCTCACCCCGTCGACGGCCTTGACCGCCCCGATCTGCCGCTGGAAGAGCACGCCCTGAGTGATCGGGAAGTGCTTCACCAGGTTGTCGACGGAGAGGATGGTCTCGCCGCGGACCTTTGTGGGGTTAGCGGGCGACGCTGTCATCACGGACCTCCTGCGCGAAGTGGCAAGCGCTGGTCCGGCCATCGCCGAGGACCAGGTCGTGTGGCACCTCGTCCACGCAGACCTGCTGGACGTACGGGCACCGTGGGTGGAACGGGCAGCCGGACGGGATGCGCATCAGGTTCGGCGGCAACCCCTTGATCGTCGACAGTTCCTGGCCGCGAACGTCCAGGCGCGGGATCGACTCCAACAACCCCTTGGTGTACGGGTGCGCGGGCGCCTTGTAGAGCGAGCGGACGTCGGCGTGCTCGACGATCCGGCCGGCGTACATGACAGCGATCCGGTCCGCGACACCGGCGACCACACCCAGGTCGTGGGTGATCAGGATCATCGCCATGTTGAGTTCCCGGCGCAGGTCGGCCAGCAGGTCCATAATCTGGGCCTGCACTGTCACGTCGAGGGCCGTGGTGGGCTCGTCGGCGATCAGGACCTTCGGGTCCAGTGCCAACGCCATGGCGATCATGACGCGCTGTCGCATGCCGCCGGAGAACTGGTGTGGGTAGTCGCCGATCCGCTTGGCGGCACCCGGGATCTTGACCAGATCCATCAGTTCGACGGCACGACGTCGAGCGTCGGCCCGGGACATGCCGGCGCGCTGGCGAAGCGTCTCACCGATCTGCCAGCCGACCGGGAAGACCGGGTTGAGGGCGGAGAGCGCGTCCTGGAAGATCATCGCGATCTCCTTGCCGCGTACCTGCCGGCGCTGCTCCTCGGAGCGGGTCAGCAGGTCCTCACCCTGGTAGAGGATCTGGCCGGAGCGGACGAACGCGGGCGGGGTGTCGAGGATGCCCATGATCGCCTGGGCGGTGACCGACTTACCCGAGCCGGATTCGCCGAGCACGGCAAGGGTCTCGCCGGCGTCCAGGTGGTACGACACACCGTTGATCACCCGGGCGACGCCCTCGTTGGTGCGGAACTCGACGTGCAGGTCCCGCAACTCCAGCAGGTGACCGCCCTCGGGTGTGGCAGAGGCGGGAGTTGGATTGACAGTCATAACTGTGCTTGCCTTTCGCTCGCGACTGCGGGGCTCGCTCCGCTCACTCCTCGCGCTCGCACGGATGTTCTCACCGCAGCTTCGGGTCGAAGGCGTCACGGATCGCGTCGCCGAGCATGATGAACGCCAGCACGGTCAGCGCCAGGAAGGCCGACGGGACGATCAACGGGGTGGCCGCCTCCCGCATGTGGATCCGGCCGGTGTCGATGTCCTGCCCCCACGAGATGGTGGGCGCCTTCAGGCCGATGCCGAGGAAGGAGAGCGTCGCCTCGGCCGCGATGAACGAGCCGAGCGCGATGGTCAGTACGACGATGGCCGGGGCCAGCGAGTTCGGCAGGATGTGCCGCCACATGATCCGGCTGTTGCCGGCGCCGAGCATCCGGGCCGCCGCGACGTAGTCCTGCTCCTTCGCGGTGATCACCGAGGACCGGACCACGCGGGCGGCGGTGGTCCAGCCGAGGAGAGCCAGAACGAAGACGACAGCGCCGATCCGGGCCCACTGGCTGTCACTGGACACGCGCTTGAGCAGCACGATCGCGGCCAGCAGCAGCGGGATGCCGAGCACCACGTCGATCACCCGGGAGAGCACAGCGTCGACCCAGCGGCCGAAGTAACCGGCCAACATGCCGATCACCAGCGCGATGATTCCCGTGCCCAACGCGGCGAGCGCACCGACCAGCAGCGAGGCCCGGGTGCCGTAGACCGCCCGGGAGTACGTGTCGCAGCCCTGGAAGTCGTACCCGAAGATGGCCCCGCCCGACGGCCCGGCGTGCTGCCGGGAGAGCAGGCAGTCGTTCGGGTTGTTGGCCGTGAAGACCCCGGGGAGCAGCGCCATCAGGGTGAAGATGACGACCAGCGCCAGCGAGATCCAGAAGATCGGGTTGCGGCGCAGGTCCCGCCAGGCGTCACCGGCCAGGCTGCGGGGCTTGTTCGCGGCGCCGACCTGGTTGGGCGTGCCCGGCTCCCCCGAGGGGCCACGTCGCGCGGCCTGGTTCTCGGTGGCCGCCACAGTTTCAAAGTCACTCATGCCGCCACCTCGCTGCGCTCGGCGCCGGCATGAGAGCCCAGGCACGCTGCGCTGATGATTCGTTCGCTGCGCTCACTCATAGCGGATCCTCGGGTCGAGTACGGCGTACAGGACGTCCACCACCAGGTTCGAGACCAGGTAGACCACGACGAGCACGCTGACGATGCCCACCACCAGGGGGCCGTCCTCGGTGCGGATGCCGCGGAAGAGGTTGAAGCCCACGCCGGGGATGTTGAAGACGCCCTCGGTGATGATCGCGCCGCTCATCAGGTTGCCCAGTTCCACACCGAGGAAGGTGACCACCGGGATCAGCGAGTTGCGCAGCACGTGGACGACGACGATGCGCCGCTTGACCAGGCCCTTGGACCGGGCGGTCCGGACGTAGTCCGCGCGCAGGTTCTCCGCCACCGAGGCCCGGGTGAGCCGTAGGGCGGTCGCCAGCGACAGCGAGCCGAGAACGATGCCCGGCAGCAGGAGCGCGTAGAAACTCGGGTCGGAGCCGGCGGTGGGCGGGAAGAGCTGCCACTTGACGCCCAGGAAGTACTGCGCCAGCGGCGCCAGCACGATGGTCGGGATGCCCAGCACCAGCAGGGTCAGCACCAGCGTCGAGTTGTCGAAGATGCTGGCCCGGCGGATGCCGGCGAGCACCCCGGCGGTGACGCCGAAGATGATCGCCACGGCGAGCGCGATGAGCGCGAGGCGCACGGTGACCGGCCAGGCCTGCTGGAGGATGTCACCGATGCTCCGACCGGTGAGCGACTCGCCCAGGTTGCCCTGGAGCAGGTCCTTCACGTAGTCGAAGTAGCGGTAGAAGAAGCCGCCGACGCCCGTCTGATCCAGGTTGTACTTCTCGGTCAGGTAGGCCCGTTGGGCTGGCGTCACCGGCCGCTCGCCGGCGAGCGCCTGGATCGGGTCGCCCTGTCCGGCGAATGTCAGCGCGTAGACGATCAGGGTGGTCCCGAAGAACGCCAGGACCATCTGCAGTAGGCGCCGCAGGATGTAGCGGAACATGCTTAGCAGTCTCTCCGGAAATGTGCGAAAGGGTCGCAGGACGGCATCTCTGGTCGTACCCGAAATATCCGAGACGTGCCGTCCGGCCCGGGGGAGCCGGCACCACCGACGCCGGGTCCGCTGCTGCGGCCCGGCCCCGGTGGTGCGGTCCGGGCCACCCGGGCTTCGTCGCCCGGGTGGCCCGCACCATGGTCAGCTCAGCTGGCTGCTTCGATCTTGACGAGGTTGACCCGCTGGAACAGGTCCATCTCCACGTTCTTGACCTTGGACGAGTGGCCGAACACGTTCTCGCCGAAGCGGAGCGGGATCACCGGCATGTCCTTGGCCAGGATGTCCTCCGCCTGCTGGTACTTGGCGATCGCCTCGTCCTGCGTCTTGGCGGCGGAACCCTCCTTGACCAGCTTGTCGAACTCCGGGTTGCTGTAGCCGTAGTAGTTCGACGAGCCGTTCGTGCTGTACAGCGGGCCGAGGTAGTCCTCCATGGTCGGGTAGTCCATGACCCAACCCATCCGGAACGCACCCACCGGCGTCTTCTTCTCGACCTTGGTCAGCAGGTCGGCGAACTTCGGCTCGACCGAGCCGACCGCGTCCACGCCCAGGTTGGTCTTGAGCTGGTTGACAGTGGCGTCGACCCAGTCCTTGTGCCCGCCATCGCCGTTGTACGAGATGACGATCTTCGACGGACCGCCGGCGGCCTGGTAGAGCTTCTTGGCCTCGGTCGGGTTGAACTCGGCGGCCTTGCCCGCGGTGTCCTCCCGGTAGCCCGGCAGGACCGGCGCGACGAAGGAGCGCGCCGACGTCTGCGAACCCTTGAAGACCGACTTGGTGATCTCGTCACGGTCGATCGCCATCGAGATGGCCTTGCGCACGTCCGGGCTGCTGTAGTCCTTGTCGAACGTCGGGAACGCGAGGAACTGGAACGACGACATCGGGCTGGTCTTGTACCGGTCACCCAGGTCGCTCGGCGCGGTGCTCAGGCTCTCGGTCGGGATCGTGGGCAGCACGTCCAGGTTGTCCGCCAGGACGTCCGCGTAGGCAGCGGTGAGCTGCTGGTAGATCCGGAACTCGATGTTCTTGACCTTGGGCTTCTCGCCCGGGTACGCGTCGTAGCGCTCGACGTCGATCTTGCTGTCGTGCTGCCAGGTGCCCTTCATCTTGAAGGGGCCCTGCCCGATCGGCGCCTGCTCGTAGGAGTCCTTGAGCACGCCCGGAGCCGAGAACGCGGCATCCGGCATCGGGAAGAACGCGTTGTAGCCCAGCGTCGTCTTGAAGTCGATGTACGGCTCGGAGAGCGTCGCGGTGAAGGTGAGGTCGTCGACCTTCTTCAGACCGGACATCTCCTTGGCCTTCGGCGCCTTGCCCTGCAGGTCGGCGTAACCAGCGACCTTCTCGAAGAAGGGGTTGGTGTCCTGACCGTTCGGGGCGTACGCGCCGTAGTTCCAGGCGTTGATGTAGTTCTGGGACGTGACCTTCTCACCGTTGTGGAAGGTGAAGCCGTCCTTGATCTTGATCGTCCAGACCTTGTTGTCGGACGAGGTGATCGACTGAGCGGCGACCTCGTACGGCTTGTTCTGGGCGTCGTAGTCGACGAGCGGGCTGAACAGGCCGGCGATCACCTGCGACCCGGACGTCTCGGTGGTGTTTGTGGGAACCAGGTGCTTCGGCTCGGCGATCTGAATGCTGACCACCGAACTGTCGCTGCCACCGGATCCACCGTCTCCGCCGCTGCCGCAGGCCGCGAGGCCCAGCGTCACCGCGAGCGGGAGGGCGGTCCAGGCGGCGAGTCTACGAACTCGCATTGAGCCTCCTCATCTCCTCACGCTGCGCAGTCAGGCCCGACGCTGGGTTACGCTGCGCAACAAGCGGTAACGGTAGGTCGGCGACTGGCCTTCGACAACGACCCGGTTGCGGGTGGGTAACGGTCCGGGGGTGCCTCCCTTGTCGGGGGCGAAAGAATCTGCTAATCCAAACCGGGCCTATCGACGTTGACCTGCGGAAATCGCGCCGGTTCACGACCCGTATGGCGCCGCCCGGCCGCTGCGGCGCCGCCTGAGCCTGGCGTCCCGTCTCGATGACGACGGTGAGGTCTGTCTGGTTCGACAGTGATCGAATCCACAGATTGTCACCGAAAGTGACTAGCGACACCTCACACACGGTTACTCCCGGGGCGGTCACCCCATCGTGGCCGGGTCGGCCCGATGGCCCCTCACACGCGGTGGGCGGCGGACGGCCCGAGCTGGGTCGTCTGATCCGCAGGCGGTGGTCGTGAGACGATCTGGTCGTGACGGCGACGCTTCTGGACGGCAAGGCAACCGCAGCGGAGATCAAGGACGAGCTGCGCATCCGGGTGAAGGCACTCGCGGAACGCGGGATCATCCCCGGGCTCGGCACGGTCCTCGTCGGGGCGGACCCGGGCAGCCAGGCGTACGTCAACGGCAAGCACCGCGACTGCGCCGAGGTGGGCATCGCCTCGATCCGCCGCGAACTGCCGGCCGACGCCACCCAACAGCAGGTCGACGACGTCCTGGCCGAGTTGAACGCCGACCCGGCGTGCCACGGCTACATCGTTCAACTGCCGCTGCCGGCCCACCTCGACACCCAGCGGGTGCTGGAGTTGATCGACCCGGACAAGGACGCCGACGGCCTGCACCCGGTCAACCTGGGTCGGCTCGTGCTCGGCTACGACGGGCCGCTGCCGTGCACGCCGCGCGGCATCGTCGAGCTGCTCCGCCGGCACGACGTGGCGCTGTGCGGGGCCACCGTCGCGGTCGTCGGTCGCGGCAACACGGTTGGCCGACCGCTCGGCCTGCTGCTCACCAGGCGCAGCGAGAACGCCACTGTCACCCTCTGCCACACCGGCACCCTCGACCTCGCCTCGCACACCCGGGCCGCCGACATCGTCATCGTCGCGGCCGGCGTACCGGGTCTGCTGACCGCCGACATGATCAACCCTGGCGCTGTGGTGGTGGACGTCGGCATCACCCGCGTGATCGGCGCGGACGGCAAGGGCCGCTACACCGGCGACGTGGACCCGGAGGTAGCCGAGACGGCCGGCGCGCTGGTCCCCATGCCCGGCGGCGTGGGCCCGATGACCCGGGCCATGCTGCTCACCAACGTCGTCGAGCGCGCCGAGCGCGGCTGACCCGCGCCTCGGCCGCGCCGAACCAGGACGGCGGTGACGTTCGCCCCATCCCGGCGATGGCCGCCGCCCCTGGCCTGATCGGTGCCAGGATGACTGATACGGTCCGGAAAACCGACTGGTATCAGGGAGTGGGACGACCATGGGTAAGAAGGTCACTGTCGTCGGGGCTGGCTTCTACGGCTCCACCACCGCACAGCGCCTGGCCGAGTACGACGTCTTCGACACCGTAGTGATCACCGACATCGTGGAGGGCAAGCCCGCGGGCCTCGCGCTCGACCTCAACCAGTCCCGGGCCATCGAGGGCTTCGAGACCAAGGTGGTCGGCGTGACCACCGGCCCCAACGGTGAGGGCTACGAGAGCATCGAGGGCTCCGACGTCGTCGTGATCACCGCTGGTCTGCCGCGCAAGCCCGGCATGAGCCGGATGGACCTTCTGGAGACCAACGCCAAGATCGTCCGCCAGGTCGCCGAGAACGTCGCCAAGTACGCCCCGAACGCCGTCGTCATCGTGGTCTCCAACCCGCTGGACGAGATGACCGCGCTGGCCCAGCTCGCCACCCAGTTCCCGAAGAACCGGGTGCTCGGCCAGGCCGGCATGCTCGACACCGCCCGGTTCAGCAACTTCGTCGCCGAGGCGCTGAACGTGCCGGTGGCCTCGGTACGCACGCTGACCCTGGGCTCGCACGGCGACACCATGGTGCCGGTGCCGTCGAAGAGCACCGTCAACGGCAAGCCGCTGCGCGACGCCATGCCGGCCGAGCAGATCGAGGAGCTGGTCGTCAAGACCCGCAACGGTGGCGCCGAGGTGGTCGCGCTGCTCAAGACCGGGTCGGCCTACTACGCCCCGTCCGCCGCCGCGGCCCGGATGGCGAAGGCCGTCGCTGAGGACTCCGGCGAGGTCATGCCGGTCTGCGCGTGGGTCGACGGCGAGTACGGCATCTCCGGTGTCTACCTGGGGGTCGAGGCCGAGATCGGCGCCGAGGGCGTCAAGCGGGTCGTCGAGACCGACCTGGACGCCGACGAGCGGGCCAGCCTCCTGGAGGCCGCCGAAGCCGTCCGCGCCAAGCAGGGCGACATCTCCAGCATGTAGTTCCCCCGAACCACAGCACCACCGAAGGGCGCGCCGGCTTCGCCGGGGCGCCCTTCGCCGTCCAGCCCCACCCCGCCCCACCCGGCCGGGCCTGACCACCCCACCCGGCCCCACCCACCCACCCCCACCCACCCGGCCCGCCCCCGCCCTGGTTGATCAAGAGGTTTACGTCAGGAATCGCGATTGTGGTGACGCAAACCTCTTGATCAACCAGGTGAGGGGCTCCGGAGGCAGCGCTTTTGCTGATGTGGCGCGGATCTTCGGTCGAGATCGCGCTCGATCCTGGTTGTAGTGGTCTTCTGGGCTGGGGTTGCCCCTACATCCAGGATCGAGCGGGATCTTGACTGGCCGACTGGTGATCAACCGGGCTGGGGTGGGGCGTGAAGGGGGTGCCGAGGTGGGGGGTGGCCAGGACGGTGGGGGAGTGGGCGCGCAGGGCGTTCAGTCGGGAGGCGCGGGCGAGGTCCGGGTCTTCCTCGTGGGCGTACGCCAGGTCGGCGTCGACGAGTTGCACCATGTGCACCAGCAGGTCCCCGGTGAGCAGCATCCGCTCGTCGGCCGACGTCAGGAGCACCGACTGGTGACCGGGGGTGTGGCCCGGGGTGGGCAGCAGACGTACCGCTGGGGTGAGGGCGGTCTCGCCGTCGACCACCCGGAGCTGGCCGGCGGCGCGCAGGGGTGCGACGAGCCCGGCCGGCAGCCCGGGGTTGAGCGTCTCCGCCGCGTCGATTTCGGCGCGTTGCACCAGGTAGCTCGCGTTCGGGAAGTACGGCCGCCCCGGCGTGCCAGTGACCGCCCAGCCGATGTGGTCGCTGTGCAGGTGGGTCAGGACGACGGTGTCGACATCGGCGGGGTCGATGCCCGCGGCGGTCAACTCGGCGGGCATCCGCCCTGGCACGGGCGCCCAGCTCGCGGCGGGTGCGTCGACTGGGCCGATTCCGGCGTCGACCAGCGTGACCGGCCCGTCGCCGGCGCGGATCGCGAAGCTGCGGAACGGCAGCCACCACTGCCCGTCGGCGGTCACGGAGCCGGGGTCGCGCCGGTCGGCCTCCGCCCAGTGCGCCGCTGTGGCCTGCGCAAACGCGTCCGCCCGGGGCTGGAAGAAGGCACCCTCACCGTCGGTGAGTGCGGTGACCGTGATAGACCCGAGGGTGCGGTTCAGTGGCATCGGACGATGATTCCAGGGCATTCCTGTTCCGCGCAGCCCGGTTCCGCCGGCCGGTCGAGGCCGGCTGGGGGCTGCCGGCCCAATTGCAGTACGCTCGTACTGCTTGAGCACGTGTCCCCCGAGAGGAGCGCCGGCCGATGGCGAAGATCAAGGTAAACAACCCGGTCGTAGAACTCGACGGCGACGAGATGACCCGGATCATCTGGAAGCAGATCCGGGAGCAGCTGATCCTGCCCTACCTCGACGTCGACCTGCACTACTACGACCTGTCGATCCAGCACCGTGACGAGACCGACGACCAGGTCACGATCGACGCCGCCAATGCCATCAAGGAGCACGGCGTCGGCGTCAAGTGCGCGACCATCACCCCGGACGAGGCCCGGGTCGAGGAGTTCGGCCTGAAGAAGATGTGGCGGTCGCCCAACGGCACCATCCGCAACATCCTCGGCGGTGTCGTCTTCCGCGAGCCGATCATCATGTCCAACGTGCCGCGGCTGGTCCCCGGCTGGACCAAGCCGATCATCATCGGCCGGCACGCCCACGGTGACCAGTACAAGGCCACCGACTTCGTCGTCCCCGGCCCGGGCACGGTGACCATCACCTACACCCCGGCCGACGGCGGCGCGCCGATGGAGATGGAGGTCGCCAACTTCCCCGGCGGCGGCATCGCCATGGGCATGTACAACTACGACGAGTCGATCCGGGACTTCGCCCGGGCGTCGTTCCGGTACGGACTGGACCGCAACTACCCGGTCTACCTGTCCACCAAGAACACCATCCTCAAGGCGTACGACGGCCGGTTCAAGGACATCTTCGCCGAGGTGTTCGAGACCGAGTTCAAGGCCGAGTTCGCCGCTGCTGGCATCACCTACGAGCACCGGCTCATCGACGACATGGTCGCCGCCGCGCTCAAGTGGGAGGGCGGCTACGTCTGGGCCTGCAAGAACTACGACGGTGACGTGCAGTCCGACACCGTGGCGCAGGGCTTCGGCTCGCTGGGTCTGATGACCTCCGTCCTGCTCTCCCCGGACGGCCGGACCGTCGAGGCCGAGGCCGCGCATGGCACCGTCACCCGGCACTACCGGCAGTACCAGAAGGGCGAGAAGACCTCGACCAACCCGATCGCGTCGATCTACGCCTGGACCCGGGGCCTGGCCCACCGGGGCAAGCTGGACGGCACCCCGGCGGTCACCGAGTTCGCCAACACCCTGGAGCAGGTCATCGTCGACACCGTCGAGGGTGGCCAGATGACCAAGGACCTCGCGCTGCTCATCTCGCGCGACGCCCCGTGGCTGACCACCGACGAGTTCATGAACGCGCTCGACGAGAACCTGGCCCGCAAGATCGCCGCCTGATTCAGGCGTACCGCGTCATCGGAGCCCGCCGGCATTCCTGCCGGCGGGCTTCGGCGTGTCCGGCGCCGCCGCGCCGATCGGCGTCACTGCTACCGGCGCGCCTCGTTGACCAGGATGGACGAGATGCCAGTCGCGTCCAGGAAGGTTGACCACGGTCGACCCGCGGCACCCGTGCGCCGATCAGCCAGCCTTCCCGGCTGTGCCGTGCACAGCCAGCCGTCCCTTCCCTGCGGGGGGCCCTGTCCCGGGCCCCCCGCGCCCTGTTTCCCACCAAGCTCAGGCCGCGCCAAGCTCTGGCCACGTCCGAGCCTTGCCACGCCAAGCTCAGGCCGGGCCGAGCTCAGGCCGGGTCGAGCTCAGGCCGGGTCGAGCTCAGGCCGGGCCAAGCTCAGGCCACGCGCGAGCCGTGCCACGCCAAGCTCAGGGCACGCGCACAGCAGGGCTGATGCCGTCTTAGCCCTGCGCGACGCCGCCATGGCCCGTGTCCCCCGCGGCGGCCGAGCGGGGATTGGCCTCGACCGCCGAGACCGTTCCCCGAGGCCAGGTTTGGTGGCAGAGCACGACGGTGCCGGCCGGCGGACACTCCAGAGAGCGTGATGTCTGTGAGTCATCACGATGACTCTCAGACATCACGCTTCCTGCCGTTTGGGGTGGGAGGTCGGGCCGCGCTCACGGCCGTGCGGAACGCCCGCAAGCCCGAACGCCCGCGAGCCCGAACGCCCGCGAGCCCGAACGCCCGCGAGCCCGAACGCCCGCGAGCCCGAACGCCCGCAAGCCCGGAGCCCGGAGCCCGGAGCGGGCCGAGGTTGGCGGCCGGGGGCGTTCAGGCGGCGCGCAGCAGGTCGGCGGCGCGTTCCGGGGCGATGTCGTTGATGAAGACGCCCATCCCGGACTCGGAGCCCGCCAGGTACTTCAGCTTGTCAGCGGCCCGCCGGATGCTGAACAGCTGTAGGTGCAGGTGGCCCAGCTCGCGGTCGATCCGCACGGGAGCCTGGTGCCAGGCCGAGATGTACGGCATCGGCATGTCGAACAGGCCGTCGAAGCGGCGCAGGAGATCCAGGTAGAGCGGCCCGAAGGCGTCCCGCTCGCTGTCGCTGAGCGCCGGGATGTCCGGCACCACGCGGTGCGGCGCGACGTGCACCTCGAACGGCCAGCGGGCGGCCGCCGGGACGAACGCCGTCCAGTGCTCGTTCTCCGTGACCACCCGGTCGCCGGTGGCGCGCTCGGCGGCCAGCACGTCCGCGTACAGGTTGCCCCCGCCGGTCCGCTCGGCGTGCCGGCGTGCCGCGGCCAGCAGCGCGCGGGTGCGCGGCGTCACGAAGGGGTACGCGTAGATCTGGCCGTGCGGATGGTGCAGCGTGACACCGATTTCCACGCCCCGGTTCTCGAAGCAGAAGATCTGCTCGACGCCGGGCAGTGCGCCGAGCACCTCGGTGCGGTCGGCGAGGGCATCCAGCACGGTGCGGACCCGGCGCGGGGACAGGCTGGCGAAGGAGGCGTTGTGGTCCGACGTGAAGCAGACCACCTCGCAGCGGCCGAGGCCCGGCCGGACCGGTGTGAACGGGGTGATCTCCCCGGGCTCCTCGGCCACCCGACCGCTCAGCGACGGGAACCGGTTCTCGAAGACCACCACGTCGTAGTCGGGTGCGGGAATCTCGGTCAGCCGGTCGCCCACCGACGGGTCGAGAGGGCACTCGTTCGCTGGCGGGAGGAAGGTGCGGGTCTGCCGGTGCACGGCGACCGCCACCCACTCGTCGGTCAACGGGTCGTAGCGCAGCTGCGACGCGGGAGGAGGGGGTGGCAGGTCCCGACGGTCCGGCTGGTCGCGAACCGCGTCGTCGCGCTCGTCGAAGTAGATCAGCTCCCGGCCGTCGGCCAGGTCGATCGCGGTGCGCTTCACGGCGCCGTCCCCTCGGTTGTCGGCGTGCGCGTCGCGCGGCCCGCCCCTGTCGCCTTGACCATGATCAGTTCGCCCACGTGTTCGCCGAGTACCCGTCGTGCGGGTGGAGGCAACCGGTCGTCGCTGACCAGTACGTGGGCCGCCGTCAACCCGACGATCGAGGAGATGCCGACAGTGCCCCACTTGGTGTGGTCGGCGAGGACCACCAGCTGGTCCGCCGCCGCCACGAGGGCGCGATCGGTCTCCGCCTCCATCAGGTTCGGGGTGGTGAAGCCGGCCCGTTCGGTGATGCCGTGTACGCCCAGGAAGAGCAGATCCAGGTGCAGTGACCGGACGGCCCCGACCGCGAGCGGGCCGACCAGCGCGTCCGACGGTGTGCGTACGCCGCCGGTGAGCACCACCGTCTGGTCCGGGCGGCCGCCGGCGTGCATGATCTCGGCCACCGGCAGCGAGTTGGTGACGACTGTCAGCTCGGGCACGTCCACCAGCCGGCGGGCCAGCTCGGCGGTGGTGGTGCCGGCGGAGAGAGCGACCGCCGCTCCCGGCCGGACCAGCTGGGCCGCCCGGTCGGCGATGGCGGCCTTCTCCGGCAGTTGGCGGACCGACTTGGCGCGGAAGCCTGGCTCGTCGGTCGAGCTTGGCCCGGTCGTGGTCGCGCCGCCGTGCACCTTGGCCAGCAGGCCGCGCTCGTGCAGCGCATCGAGGTCACGCCGGATGGTCATGTCGGAAACGCCGAACTCGCCTGCCAACTCGCTGACCCGGACGCCGCCGGCCGAGCGGACCCGCTCCAGGATGGCCGCCTGCCGCTGCTGAGCGAGCATCCGCCGTGCCTCCCCGGACGTCCACGTACCCTCACGCGGTCAAACGTGTTCCAACAAAGATGAACACTAGCGCGTGCCGCTCAGCGGTGGAAGGAACGGGTACGGCGACGTCTCAGGCGGTGGCGATCTTCAGCTCCACCCAGCCGGTCTCGGTCAGATGGTGCAGCACTGCCTGCACCGCGTCCGCCACACTCAGGTCGGTGGTGTCGAGCACCAGATCGGCGTCGGTCGGCTCCTCGTACGGGTCGTCGATGCCGGTCATTCCGGTGAGCAGGCCGGCGCGCGCCCGCGCGTACAGGCCCTTGCGATCCCGCTGCTCGCACACCTCCAGCGGGGTGGCCACGTGCACCAGCACGAAACCCGATCCGGCGGCGAGGGCCATCTCCCGGGCGGTGGCCCGGGCCGCCGCGTACGGGGCGATCGGACAGCAGATGCCCATCCCACGGTGCCGGGCGATCTCGGCGGCCACCCAGCCGATCCGCCGGACGTTGAGATCCCTGTCGGTCTTGCTGAAGCCCAGCCCGGCGGAGAGTTCCCGACGCACCACGTCCCCGTCGAGCAGGGTCACCGTGCGGTCGCCACTCTCCCGCAACGCGTCCGCCAGCCCTCGGGCGATCGTCGACTTGCCGGAGCCGGAGAGGCCGGTCAGGAAGACCACCAGCCCTCGCTGCCGACGCGGCGGCCGGGCCCGGGCCAACTCCCGCGCCACAGCGGGCGGGGTGTGCCACTCCGGCAGCGGGAAGCCCCGGTCGAGCAGATCGTCGATCTCCGGCTGGGTCAGCGCGAGCCGGCGGTTGCGCGGCGGGATGTCCTCCCGCCAACGCCACTGCCCGTCCCGGTTGTCGTAGGCGAGTTCGCGCGGCACCAGCACACGCAGCCCGGCGCCGGAGAGCATCTCCCCGGTGGAGAGCAGGTGGGTGACCCCGTACGCGGCCGAGACCCGGGCGCGCAGCAACGCGTCGCTGATCTCCTCGCGTCGGTGCGACAGCGGCACCGCGACCAGGGTGGCGGGTGGCATCCGGTCCCGCGCGGCGAAGATCGTACGGACCAGCGCCTCCGGCGGGAGCCCGTCTGCGCCGCCCTCGCCGACCGGGATCATCACGAGTAGATGGGCGGCGAGGGTGCGGGCGGCGTGAGCGATCTGGGCGAGCTGTGGACGATGCAGCGGCCGATCGGCGATCACCCCGAGCACCCGGCCCGGGGGCAGCAGCGCACGGACCTCCTCCGGGTTACGCCGCAGTCGCTGGAACGGACCGTGCCCACCGTCGCCCAGCCGTCGAACCTGGCCGCCCACTCCCGCCACACCCTCGCGGACCGGCCAGACGTCGGCCACGTCCAGGGCGGCCGCCGGGGCGCCCTCCCCGTCGGTCAGCACGAGCGCCCGGCGGGCCGGGTCGCGCGGATCGAAGCTCTGCGCCAGGGCGGCCGGCACCTGGAGAACGACAGCGACCTGCCACGGTGTGCCGTCGGCCAGCCGAGCGCGTCGGCTGACCGACACCAGGTCGGCGCGGGTCATGAAACCGGTCAGAGGGGCGTACGCGCCGGTCAGCAGCAGCTCCAGATCCGCGAGCTCACCGGGACGTGGCGTGTACGCCGGTGCGTCCCGTAGCACCTCGTCGGGCAGCACCCAGCCGTTGCTCATCCACACCCCCCACTCGCTGACCGGCACACAGTTTCGCAGCCGACCGCCGATCGGTCGAGGGCGCCACTCCAAGACCCCAGCGGGCGGATCAGCGCTTGATCCGTCGGCCTACCGCCGACCGCACCCGGTTCCACACCTTCCGCTCGTCGCGGATCCGGGGTCGCGAGCCGTCGGCCCGGCAGATGAACACCAGCGGCAGTCGTGCGTCCTCGGTCCAGCCCACGTTGCTGATCCGGGCCTTGAGCTGCCAGCTGCCCCTGGTCCGGCCGCCGTTGAGGGCGGCGAAGTCGATAGTGGCGGTGGCCCGGTGCACCAGGTGGACGGTGTCCGCTCCGGTCCCACCGGTGATCCGCTCGGTCTGGAAGGTGTTCGGAAGAAAGATCTCGGCGCCGGTCTCCCTGTGGCGGGCCACCAGGTCCAGGCGGGCCTTGCGCACCTGCGCGGTGGCGTCAAGCACCTCGGCGGCGATCTCGTCCATCGGGAGCACCAGCACGTCGCGACCATCGTCGGCGCGGAAGCCGACCGGCTGGTTCTCCGAGCGCAGCTCGGCGGCGAGGGTCACCGTGACGGCGTGGTCCGCGTGCTGGAGTTCGTCGATCGTGCCGTGCGCGGCGATGCCCGCCTCCCAGTGGGCCAGCTTGCGCAGGTCCGCGACGCGGCCCCGCTCCGCCAGGTATGCCACGGCCCGTAGCAGGGGCGGCAACCCGGCGGCGACGCCAGGGGCGAAGCGGTCCTGAATGATCTTCTGGATTTCCAGCGCGACCTCCTCCAGCCACGCCTCGGGGGCCTCCAGCAGCCGCTTGCCGCGCAGTCGGCTGAGCATCTCGTTGCGCAGCCAGCGTCGGTGCAAGCGGTCCCGCAGCGGACCGGGCTCGGTGTGCGCGTCGACGATGTCCAACGCGTCCCGCACGGCGCGGTAGTAGCTCGACGGCTCCAGCGGGCTCGCGGTGACGTTGCGCGCGTCGGTCCTCTGGACGTGGTGGTAGCAGATGTAGTCGGACAGCACCGATGTGTGTCGGGACAGGAAGTAGGCCCGCGCGACCATCGCGTGGTCCTCCAGCCGACGCTTGCCGCCCTCCGGAAACCGCAGACCGTGCTCGTTGAGGAACGCGCGCCGGAACAGCTTGTGACAGGTCAGGCTGTCGATCAGTGGCGCGTTCGCCAGGGTGGCGTTGAAGCGGTTCTTGCGGAACAGTTCCCGCGGCACGGGGCGTCCGTACCCGGCCATCTTCCCCACCACGATGTCGGCGTCGTTCGCCGTCGCGCAGGCGTAGAGCCGCTCCAGTGCCTCGTCGGCGAACCAGTCGTCGTCGTCGGCGAAGAAGACGTACTCGCCGCGGGCGTGGTCGATGCCGAGGTTGCGCGGACGCGACGGCCAGCCGGAGTTCTCGATGTGCAGCACCCTGATGTGTGGGTGCTCGGCGGCCAGCCGGTCCAGGCGCTTCGCGGTGTCGTCGGTCGAGCCGTCGTCGACGAAGATGGCTTCGAACTCGTCGGCGGGCAGTGACTGGCGCAGCAGCGAGGCAGCGAGCTTCTCGATGTGTCGGCCGGAGTTGTACGCCGGCACCACGACGCTCACCTTGGGGACGCCCACCTCGGCCATCAGGATCCCTCCCGCGTCGTCGGTCGATCACCGGGCCTGTCGCTGCCTGGTGAACGGGAGGTGAATGGTGTCACCTTGGACGGGTCTTTTCCAAGGCGGGGTCGGGCCGAACGCGGGACCGGCGCAAACGTCGCGGGAGCCTCCGCCGGGGACCTTAGGGGTCCGGCCGGGAAAGGATCAGGGGAGTGCCGGGGGCGTGCCGGTGTCCCTGCTGGGCATCGACTCCCTACGCTGGGCCCGTGACACTGATCGCGACCCAGTCGCTCACCAAGACGTACGGAGGTCGGGTCACCGCGTTGGCCGACCTCACCGTCGCCGTCGAGCCCGGGATCATCGGCCTGGTGGGCGCGAACGGCGCCGGCAAATCCACGTTGATCAAGATTCTGCTCGGCCTGATCGCACCAACCAGCGGTCAGGTCTCGGTGCTCGGCATCGACCCGACCGCAGACCCGGCGGCTGTCCGCAACCGTGTCGGCTACATGCCGGAACACGACTGCCTCCCACCGGACCTGTCCGCCGCCGAGCTGGTCACCCACCTTGGTCGCATGAGCGGCCTTCCCCGCACCGCGGCTCGTGAGCGGGCCTCGGAGGCGCTGCGGCACGTGGGGCTCTACGAGGAGCGCTATCGCCCGGTCGGTGGCTACTCGACCGGCATGAAGCAGCGCGTCAAGCTGGCCCAGGCGCTGGTGCACGACCCCGACCTGCTGTTGCTGGACGAGCCGACCAACGGCCTGGACCCGGCCGGACGCGACGCCATGCTGGCCCTGGTACACCGGATCGGCACCGAGTTCGGCATCTCCGTGCTGGTCTGTTCGCACCTGCTCGGCGAGGTGGAGCGGATCTGCGACACGCTGATCGCCATCGACGGCGGCCGGTTGCTGCGCGCCGACAACATCTCCGCGATGACCTCGGCCACTGACGTGCTCGCCGTGGAGGTCAGCGAGGGCACCGAGGAACTCGCCGCCCGACTCGCCGAACTGAAACTGCCTGTCGCCCGGGACGGGCGGCTACTCCTCGTGCCGCTCGCCGACGACGGCACCTACGACCTGATCCTCGGTGCGGTCGCCGAACTGGACCTGCCACTGCACCGACTGGACCAGCGCCGGCACCGGGTGGCCGAACTCTTCGCCACGAGGGAGCTCACTCATGCCTGAGCCGTCCACCGCCGCAGTGCGCCCCACGCCGACGGGCGTCATCCACGACATCGGCTACCAACGCTACGAGGGCCCGAGGCTCGGCCGCCGACAGGTCTTCGGCGCGCTCTACCTGCACGGTCTGCGCACCGCGTTCGGTTTCGGGCGCAGCGCCAAGGCCAAGATCTTCCCGTGGCTGGTGGTCGGCATCGTCACCCTGGTCGCGGTGGCCCTGGCCGCGGTACGCAGCCAGATCGGCGAGCCGGTCGCCACGTACGCCCAGTTCGCCGACGCGATGAGCTGGCTGGTCATCTTCTTCGTCGCGGTCGTCGCCCCGGAGCTGGTCTCCCGGGATCTGCGCAGCGGTGTGCTGCCGCTGTACTTCTCCCGGCCGCTGCCGCGCACCGACTACGCGTTGGCCAAGCTGCTGGCGCTGGTCACCGCGCTCTGGCTGCTGCTCGGCGGGCCGCAGCTGCTGATGTTCCTGGGTGCCGCGTTCACCACCAAGCAGGGCATGCGCGGGGTCTGGAACGAGCTGCTCGACCTGCTGCCCGGGCTGCTCTACGCCGGGCTGTGGGCTGTGGTCTTCGCCTCGATCGGCCTGCTGGTCGCGTCGCTGACCGGTAAGCGCGCCTTCGCCGCCGGCGGCGTGGTCGCTGTCTTCCTGATGACCACCCCGATCGTGGGCGTGCTGAGCATCCTGCCGTCGCGCGCCGCCAACGAGCTGGCCGGGCTCGCCTCACCATCCACGCTTGTGCAGGGGGTGGGCATCTGGTCGCTGGGCGACCTGTTGGTCGAGGGCGATCCGGGCGAGATGATGATCGGCGGGTTCGGCCCGGTCTACGCCCTGGCCGCGGTGCTGCTGGTCGCCGGCGCGACCGCCCTCCTGCTGGCCCGCTACCGGAAGGTCGCCTCCTGATGAGCACGCTGAGCCTGACCGGGGTGTCCCGGTGGTACGGCAACGTGGTCGCTGTCAACGACATCAGCATGGCCCTCGGCCCGGGTGTGACCGGGCTGCTCGGCCCGAACGGCGCCGGCAAGACCACGCTGCTGCACATGATGGCCGGGTTCCTCGCTCCGTCGCGCGGCACCGTCACCCTCGACGAGGAGCCGACCTGGCGCAACCCCGACGTCTACCGGCGGCTGGGGCTGGTCAGCGAGCGGGAGGCGGTGCAGGGTTTCCTCACCGCGTACGAGTTCGTGCTGGCCAGCGCGAAGCTGCACCGGCTGCCCGATCCGGCGGCGGCGGCCCGGCGGGCGATCGATCTGGTGGAGTTGGAGTCGGCGCAGGACCGCCGGATCGGCACGTACTCCAAGGGCATGCGCCAGCGCGCCCGGGTGGCCGCCGCGCTGGTGCACGACCCGCAGGTGTTGCTGCTCGACGAGCCGTTCAACGGCATGGATCCGCGTCAGCGGCTGCACATGATGCAGCTGTTGCACACTCTGGGTGATGCCGGCCGGACGATCCTGTTCAGCTCGCACATCCTGGAGGAGGTCGAACAGGTCTCCGGGACGGTGCAGGTGATGGTGGCCGGCCGCTTGGCAGCCTCTGGCGACTTCCGGACCATCCGCCGGTTGATGACCAACCGCCCGCACGTGTTCGCGGTGCGCTCCACCGACGACCGGGCGCTGGCCGTCGCGCTGATCGCCGAGGCGTCGGTCAGTGGGGTCGAACTGGACCCGACCGGCCTGACCGTGCGGGCCGGTGACTACGGCGCGTTCACCCGGGCGCTACCCCGGATCGCGCTGAACAAAGGCATTCGGGTACGCCAGCTGGTGCCGTCCGACGAGTCCCTGGAGAGCGTCTTCTCCTACCTGGTGGAGGCCTGACATGTCGACAGTTACCTGGATCACCGCGCGCGGGTTGTTCGGCCGACGTCGGTTCCTGCTGCTGCTACCGCTGCCGTTGGTGCTGCTCGGGCTGGCCGTGCTCTGCCGGTCGCTCGGGGTGGACCCGGGCCAGTGGGGCCCGCCGGTGCTTGTCGGCCTCGGGCTGGCCGTGGTGCTGCCGGTGGTCGCGCTGATCATCGGCACCGGCGTGTTGGGCGCCGAGATCGACGACGGCACCGTGGTGCACATCCTGACCAAGCCGCTGCCGCGCTGGCAGATCGTGCTGCCGAAGCTCGCGGTGGCCGCCGGGGTCACCGCGGTCACCGTGGCGGTGCCGCTCTACGTCGCGGGCGTGCTCGCCGATTCGGTACGCCTCGGACTGGCGCTGGCGGTCGCGGCGGCGCTCGGCGCGCTGGCGTACTCGGCGTTGTTCCTCGCGCTCAGCCTGGTCACCAGGCGGCCGGTGCTGCTCGGGCTGGTCTACGTGCTGATCTGGGAGGGGCTGTTGGGCAACTTCGTCAGCGGCACCAAGGTGCTCTCCATCCAGCAGTACGTGATCGCCCTCGCCGACCGGATCGCCCCCACGGGGCTGCTGGAGACCAGCGTGTCGGTGCCGGTGGCGTCGGTGATGACCGCGCTGGTCAGCGTCGGCTTCACAGTGCTCGCCATCGACCGCCTGCGTTCGTTCAGCGTGGCTGGCGAGACGAGCTGACAGCCGTGCGGGACGCTGTTCCGGCCAGCCCCCGCGCGGCGGTAGGGCTGGCCGGATGGACCGGTCGGGCCACCTCGGGCCAGGCTGGTGGGCGTGAGCGTCGAAGCGGAGCGGACGTCGTTGGCTGAGCCATACTCCCGGAGCAGCCGGCCGTGGCTGACCAGTCTGGCCGTCGCCGGGCTGGCCTGTGCCACCGTCGCCACGGCGGCTCAGGGTAGCGGTCAGTTCCACTGGTGGGCGGTGTTCATCCTGATCCCGGCCGCGTTGATCGCGGCCAGCGGTGGGCCGTTGCTCGCTCGCGGCGGCGGCCGGGCCTTCGCCGGGTACATGCTGGCCTGTGTCGGCACGATGGTCTTCGCTGTGGGCGCACTGCTGATGTTCGGCGTGATGGGGCGGGGTTGGCCGCTCATGGTGGTGCTGCCCTGCCTGGCGGTGTTCGGCACGTACGGCTGGCGCGCCGCCCACCCGCTGGCCCGGGGCCTGCACCGGGCGGTGGCGCTGCTCGCGTTGACCGGGGCGCTGCTCGGCCTGACCCTGCAACTGATCCGGGTGGAGCTGATCCACCTGGAGACGGGTTGGTGGGGCGCGTTCCTGATGCTGGCGGGGGCCATCGTGCTCGGTAACGCGGGCGAGCTGACCCGGCACCGGATGCCGTACCGGCTCCAGGCGATCACCCTGTTGGTGGGGCCCGCCGTGATCGCGTTCCTGCTCGGGCTGCGTTTCCTGCGCGGCTGGTGACCGGCCGGTCCGCCGCCGCCCGAGCGGGCGGCGGCGGACCCCGGTCAGAAGGCGCAGGCGATGACCAACTCCGGGGTACGGTCCGGGAGCAGGTCGAGTTTGCCGATCCGGCCCGCCGCCCGTAGGTCGTCGGCGACCAGCGTGAGCTGCTCCAGCAGCGCCGCCGGGCCGAGTGCCTCCGCCAACGGCACCTCCGCCTTCATCGACAACTTCCGCTCCGACTTGGCCCGTCGCACCTGGCTCAACGCGTCACCGGCGAGCCGCAGCAGCGCCGGCTCACCCGAGCCATCGATGGTCCGGGCCACCTCGTGGGTGGTGGGCCACGGCGCCTGGTGCACCGAGCCGTACCGCCACCACGACCAGATCTCCTCGGTCACGTACGGCAGCACCGGGGCGAACAACCGCAGCTGCACCGACAGCGCCGAGGCCAGCGCCGCCCGTGCGGAGTCCGCCGCCGCGCCGGTGCCGTAGGCCCGCTCCTTGACCAGCTCGATGTAGTCGTCGCAGAACCGCCAGAAGAACGCCTCGGTGACCTGCAGGGCCGCCGTGTGGTCGTACGAGTCGAAGGCGGTGCCCGCGGCGGTGACCACGGTGGCCAGCTCGGCGAGCATGGCCCGGTCCAGTGGGGTGGTGGCCGACAGCTCCAGGTCGCGGCGCGGCGTCAGACGCGCCGAACTGGAGTTGTCGTACGGGGCGCGCAACGCGTCCGCCGCGCCCAGCCCGAGCGCGAACTTGGACGCGTTGAGCAGTTTGGTGGCCAGCCGCCGGCCGACCTTGATCTGCGCCGGGTCGAAGGCCAGGTCCATGCCGGGCTTGCCGCTGGCCGCCCAGTAGCGCACCGCGTCCGAGCCGTGCTGCTCCAACAGGGCCAGTGGGGTGACCACGTTCCCCTTGGACTTGGCCATCTTCTTGTGGTCCGGGTCGAGGATCCAGCCCGAGAGCACTGTGTCCCGCCAGGGCAGCACCCCGTGCTCGAAGTGCGACCGGACGACGCTGTCGAAGAGCCAGGTCCGGATGATCTCCTGCCCCTGCGGGCGGAGGTCCATCGGGAAGACCCGGGCGAACAGGTCCGGGTCGGTCTCCCAGCCACCGACGATCTGCGGGGTCACCGAGGACGTGGCCCAGGTGTCCAGCACGTCCGGATCGCCGATGAAACCGCCCGGTCGGCCGCGTTGCGACTCGTCGTAACCGGGCGCCGGATCGCTGGATGGGTCGACCGGCAGCGCGGACTCGTCCGGCGTGAGAGGGTGGGACCAGTCCGGCTCGCCAGTGTCGTCGAGCCGGTACCACACCGGCACCGGCACGCCGAAGAAGCGTTGACGGCTGACCAGCCAGTCCCCGTTGAGGCCGCCCACCCAGTTGTCGTAGCGGTGTTTCATGTGCGCCGGCACCCAGTGCAACTGCTCGCCCCTGCCCAGCAGCGTGGTTCGCAGCGCCTCGTCCCGGCCGCCGTTGCGCAGATACCACTGTCGCGTCGAGACGATCTCCAGTGGCCGGTCGCCGCGTTCGTAGAACTTGACCGGGTGGGTGATCGGGCGCGGCTCGCCGATCAGGTCACCGGCGTCGGCCAACATCCCGACGATCTCCCGGCGGGCGCCGTTGACGCTCTGCCCGGCCAGCGCCGCGTACGGCTGCGCCGGCACCCCGTGCGGTGGCTCGGGGAGCAACCGACCGTCCCGGCCGATCACCACCCGGGTGTCCAGCCCCAGCTCACGCCACCAGGTCACGTCGGTCAGGTCACCGAAGGTGCAGACCATCGCGACACCGGTGCCCTTGCCGGGTTCGGCGAGGGGATGGGCGTACACCGGCACCTCGACGTCGAACAGCGGGCTGCGCACGGTGCCGCCCACCAGGTCGGCGTACCGCTCGTCGTCGGGGTGACAGACCAGCGCCACACAAGCCGGTAGCAGCTCGGGCCGGGTGGTGTCGATGAGCACCTCCCGACCGTCGGCCGCTGTGAATCGCAGCCGGTGGTAGGCGCCGGGGCGCTCCCGGTCCTCCAACTCCGCCTGGGCGACGGCGGTGGCGAAGCCGACGTCCCAGAGGGTCGGGGCCTCCGACTGGTACGCCTCGCCGCGGCGCAGGTTGCGGACGAACGCCCGTTGGCTGGTGGTCCGGGCGATCCGGCCGATGGTCGTGTACGTCAGGGACCAGTCCACCGACAGTCCGAGCCGTCGCCACAGCGCCTCGAAGGCCTGCTCGTCGGTGACAGTCAACCGTTCGCACAGCTCGATGAAGTTGCGCCGGGAGATCGGGGTGGGGTCGCGGCGGGCGGCGTCGTCGACCGGAGCCGCCGGTGGCCGCCACACCGGGTCGTACGGCAGCGCCGGATCGCAGCGCACCCCGTACACGTTCTGCGCCCGACGCTCGGTGGGCAGGCCGTTGTCGTCCCAGCCCATCGGGTAGAAGACGGCCCTGCCGCGCATCCGCTGGTACCGCGCAGTGGTGTCGGTGTGCGTGTACGAGAAGACGTGCCCCATGTGCAACTCGCCCGATACGGTCGGCGGCGGGGTGTCGATCGAGAACACGTCGCTCCGCTGCTTCGAGCGGTCGAACGTGTACGTGCCGTCCTCCTGCCAGCGGCGTGCCCAGCTCTCCTCGAGCCCGTCCAGGGTCGGACGCTCGGGAACGCTGGCGCGGGCCGTCCTCGCCGTATCGGTCATCATGCGATCGTAGGCACCTACCGGGTGCGGGGCGACGTAGTTGCTGCCGAACACACCGGCCGGCGGTCGTGGCCGGGACGGGGTGGCCCGACTAGATCAGCGAGTCACGCCACTGGCGGTGCAGGGCGGCGTACCGGCCATCTGCCTCGGCGAGCACGGCGGGTGGGCCGTCCTCGACGACTTTTCCGCCGTCGAGGACGAGCACCCGGTCGGCGGTTTCCACAGTGGAAAGCCGATGGGCGATCACCAGCGCGGTGCGGTCGCGCAGGATGGTGCCGAGTGCCCGCTGCACCAGACGTTCCGTCGGCACGTCCAGCGACGACGTCGCCTCGTCCAGGATGAGCACTGTCGGGTCGGCCAGGAACGCGCGGGCGAACGCGACCAGCTGCCGTTGCCCGGCGGAGAGCCGGCCGCCGCGCCGGTGCACCTGGGTGGCGTACCCCTCGGGTAGCGCCGCGATGAAGTCGTGCGCGCCGATCGCCCGCGCGGCGGCCTGGACGGCGGCGTCGTCGGCCCCCGGGCAACCGAACCTGATGTTCTCCGCGACGGTCCCAGTGAACAGGTGGTTCTCCTGCGTCACCAGCACCACCGCGCGGCGCAGGTCGGCGTCGCGCACGTCGCGCAGGTCGACCCCGTCCAGCCGGACCGTGCCGGTGTCGGGGTCGTGGAACCGGGCGACCAGCTTCGCGATCGTCGACTTGCCCGCCCCGGTGGGGCCGATCAACGCCACCGTCTGCCCGGCCGGCACTGTCAACTCCAGCCGGCAGAGAATCGGGGTGTCGGCCCGGTAGCCGAAGCCGACCGCGCGGAAGATCAACTCACCACGGCCGGGACCGGTCGGCAGCGGTGTGGGCCGGGCCGGTTCGGCGACGCCCGGTCGTTCGTCGAGCACCCCGGCCAGCTTCTCCAGTGCGGCGGTGGCCGACTGCAACGAGTTGTAGAACTGGCTCAGCTCCTGCATCGGCTCGAAGAATCGGCGCAGGTAGAGCAGGAACGCGGCGAGCACACCGATCTCGGTCTGCCCGCCGAGCACCCGCCAACCGCCGTAGCAGAGCACCACCGCCACTGTGACGTTGCCGATCAGCTTGATCGCGGGCGAGTACGTGGCGATCAGCCGGAACGCGTGCAGGCTGCTCCGCCGGTAGTCGTCGCCGAGCGCCACGAAGATCCGTTGGTTGCGAGGCTCCCGGCGGAACGCCTGCACCGCACGGATGCCCCGCATCGACTCGACGAAGTGCACGATGACCAGCGCGACGGCGTCCCGGGTCCGTCGGTACGCGCTGGCCGACGACCGGGCGAACCAGCGGGAGAGCCAGAACAGGAAGGGGAAGGCGAACAGCGTCACTGCCGCCAGCGGCAGGTCCAGCCAGAGCAGGATGGCAGCCACCGACAGGATGGATAGACCGGCCAGCACCAGGCTGTCGATCCCACCGTCGACCAGCTCGGCGATCGAGTCCAGGTCACTGGTGAGCCGGGAGACCATCCGGCCGGACGTGTACCGCTCGTGGAAGCCCACCGACAGCCGCAGGAAGTGCCCGAACACCCGCTGCCGCAGGTCGAGCAGGACGGCCTGGCCGATCCGGGCGGAGAGGGTGAGGAAGCCGCGGCGGGCCGCGTACTCGGTCACGGCGGCCACCGCGAACGCCCCGGCGACGGTGACCAGCGGGCCGGCGTCGCCGGCACGCAACGGCGGGATGGCCCGGTCGATACCGATCATGACCAGGTACGGGCCGGCCATCGCGGCGGCGTTCTGGGCCAGCAGCAGGGCGACCGCCGCGGTGAGACGCCTCCGATGCGGGCGGAGCAGGTCGCCCAGCAGGGTGCGGCTGAGCCGGCGTAGCCGGGCCACCGCCTCCGGGCTGGTGTCCTCGGCTCGACTGCGGTCGGCCTCCGGGTCGGTGGCGGTCCCGCGCCAGCGGGTGAGCTCGGGCTCCTCCTCGGGGGGAGGTGGGTCGGCCTGCTCCGGCACCCTCACGAGCGCACCAGCCCCCACCCGTCCGAAGGGGACGAACTCGGGCCGCTGGCTCCAGCCGGGGGTGGATGCCCGGCGGGCGGCTCGGCGGCGAGCAGCGCCCGGTACGCCGGAACGGTGGCCAGCAGGTCGGAGTGCCGGCCGGTCGCGGTGATCCGGCCGTCCTCCAGCAGGGCGACCCGGTCGGCCAACGCGATCGTCGACGGCCGGTGCACCACCAGCAGTGCGGTGCTGTCGCGCAGGACCCGCCGTAGCGCCGCTTCGACAAGGGCCTCGGTGTGCACGTCGAGAGCGGAGAGCGGGTCGTCCAGCACCAGCACCGCCGGTCTGCCGAGCACGGCCCGCGCCAACGCGAGCCGTTGCCGTTGCCCGCCGGAGAGGGACAACCCCTGCTCGCCCACCCGGGTCGCCAACCCCCAGGGCAGGTCGTACGCGAAGTCGGCCTGGGCCAGCGCGAGGGCCGCGCGGATCTCGTCGTCGCCGGCGTCCGGGCGACCCAGTGTGAGGTTCTCCCGTACCGACATGGAGAAGAGCGTCGGCTCCTCGAACGCCACCCCGACCAACCGGCGCAGCGAGGCCAGCCGCAGCTCGCGCAGGTCGTGCCCGTCCAGCGTGATCCGGCCGGTGGTCACGTCGTGCAGCCGGGGCACCAGGGAGAGCAACGTGCTCTTGCCGGAGCCGGTGGCGCCGACCAGGGCCAACGTCTCGCCCGGCTCGATGGTCAGATCGATCTCGCGCAGGACCCCACTGGTGGCACCCGGGTAGCTGAACGCGACCCGCTCGAAGCGCAGCCGACCGTGCACCGCGCCGCGTGACAGCGCGACCGCGTCGGGAGAGTCGACGATCTGAGGTGGAGTGTCCAGCACTTCCTGGATCCGGTCGGCGGCGGTGGCCGCCTCCTGACCGTTGGCGATGATCCAACCCAGCGACTGCACCGGCCAGATGAGCATCAGTTGGAGGCTGACGAACGCGACCAGTTCACCGATGGTGAGCGTGCCCTGCGCGGCGGCGGCCGCCCCTGCCGCGAGCACCACGCCCAGTGTCACGTTGGGCACCAGGTCGAGCAGCGCCGAGGTGTTCGCCAGCAGCCGCCCCTTGCCGACGCCGGTGTCGTGCAGGCGCCGGGCCGCACCGGCGAAGCGAGCGGCCAGTTCGGGCCCCCGCCCGTACGCCTTCATGGTGCGCAGGCCCTGCGCGGTCTCCTCGACCAGCGTCGCCACGTCGCCCTGCTGATCCTGCATCCGGCGGGACGCGGCGTGGTAGTGCCTGCCGAAGCGGCGGCTGATCAGCAGCAGCGGCACCGCGCTGGCCGCGACCAGCACCCCGAGCGCCGGATGCAGGTTGATCAGCAGCGCCACCACGACCACGTACGTGGTCAGGTTGAGCACCAGGAAGAACACGCCGAAGGAGAGGAACCGGCGGATCACCGACAGGTCGCTGGTGATCCGGGAGAGCAACTGACCGGACTGCCAGCGGTCGTGGAAGCCGGTCGGCAGCCGTTGCAGGTGGGCGTAGACGTCGGCGCGCAGTGCCGCCTCCATGCCCACCGCCGAGGACGACTGCACCCACCGGCGGATGAAGATGAGCACCGCCTCGACCACGCCGAGCAGCAGCGCCAAGCCACCGAGCTGGAGTAGCCCGGCCGGTTCGTGTCGGGCCACCGGCCCGTCCACTACCCGCTGCACGACCAGTGGCACGGCGATCCCGGCCGCGGTGCCGGCGAGGCCCGCGACGAGCAGCCAGGCGAACTCGGCGGCGTACGGGCGCAGGTAGGGGCGCAGCCGCCAGAGGTTGTGCACGGGGTGGGTGCCCGCGGCGGCCCGGGCGGCCGGGTCGCCGTCGCTCTCCACAGGCACTACCAGACGGTAGCGTCAATGAGTGTCGATGCTCCTGTCAGCTTGTTGTCAAGCGTCGCTCATGACCGAGAAGCCACTTCTTCACGTCCAGCCCCCAGCGGTAGCCACCGAGCGTGCCGTCGGTGCGAAGAACCCGGTGGCAGGGCACGAAGAGAGCCGCCGCGTTCCGGGCGCAGGCTGCCGCTGCGGCTCGGACCGCCGGTGGTCGACCGGCCAGCGCGGCGTACCCCGTGTAGGTGACCGGGGTGCCCGGCGGCACCTCGCGCAGCACCTGCCAGGCGTGCGCCATGAACTCTCCACCGGTGCGTTGACGGACCGGCACGGTGTCGATGGCGGCGAGGTCACCGTCCAGGTAGGAGTGGACCGCCGCGCTGACCGGGCCGAGGTCTGCCCGCTCCCGTAGCGGTGCCCGCAGGGCCGGGTGGACCAGGGGCAGCAGCGCCGCCGGGTCCGGTGTGAAGCCGGCCGCCCGTACGTCACCGTCGGGGCCGGCGAGGATGCTCAGTGGGCCGGCCGGTGTGCTCAGTACGGTGCTGTCGATGTTCATGCCGCTCTCCAGAGTCTGATCGTGGCGTAGGACCGCCAGGGCCGCCAGCGCTCGGCGTACCTGTCGAGGGTTGGTGGGGTGTCGGGCAGGCCGAGCGCGGCGGCGCCGCGCCGGACCGCGAGGTCGGAGCTGAGCAGGATGTCGGGGTCGCCGAAGGCGCGCATGGCCAGGTAGTTGGCGGTCCACGGGCCGATGCCGGGCAGCGCGAGCAGCCGCCGAACGGCTTCCTCCCGATCCACTCCAGCGGCGAGGTCGACAGACCCGTCCACAACGGCGCGAGCCAACCCCCGCAGAGCCTCCCGCCGCCCCACCGGCATCCCGAACCCCGAGTCCGGCAGCCCCAAGAGCTCCTCCGCGCTCAAGAACCCCCGCAGCCCACCCGGCGCCCCACCCGGCGCCCCACCCCGTTGATCATGAAGTTGTTGTCCCGACACGCCGTCGTCAGTGGCAACAACTTCATGATCAACATGGGCATGGGCGTGGGCGTGGGCGTGGGCGTGGGCGTGGGCGTGGGCGTGGGTGTGGGCGTGGGCGTGGGTGGTGAGGAGGCGGGTGAGGGTTGTTCTTGCGGACGTGACCGAGACCTGTTGGCCGATGATGGCGCGGACGGCCTGCTCGAAGCCGTCGACGGCGCGGGGGACGCGGATGCCGGGTTCGGCGGCGACTGCCGGGGCCAGCGCCGGATCGGTGGCCAACGTGGCGTCGATGGCCGCCGGGTCCGCGTCCAGGTCGAGCAACCGGCGGCAGCGGGCCACCGCCGGTGCCAGGTCGCGCAGGTCGGCGAGGCGCAACGTCGCCGCCACGTGCCCGTCCACCGGGGTCAGGGCCACCTGGCCGGTGCCGTGCGGCAACCGCAGACCCCTGTGGTACGTCCCGTCGCGGACCGCCTCCACGCCGGGCAACGCCCGCACCGCGAGGAAGTCCAGCAGCGCCCGGGCGTGCAGCGGCGGGCGGTACGCCAGCCGGAGCGCGATGGTCCCCGCCCCGGTCGGCGCCTGCTGGCGACCACGGGCCGTGCGCAGGTCGGACGGGGCGCTCGCGTACACCTCGCGAAGCGTGTCGTTGAACTGCCGCACGCTGCCGAAGCCGGCGGCGAACGCGATCTCGGCCATCGCCAGGTCGGTCGTCTCGATCAGAATCCGGGCGGTCTGGGCGCGTTGGGCCCGGGCCAGCGCGAGCGGCCCGGCACCCATCTCGGCGCTCAGCATCCGGTGCAGGTGCCGCTCGGTGTAGCCCAGCCGGGAGGCCAACCCCGGTACGCCGTCCCGGTCGACCACCCCGTCGGCGATGAGCCGCATCGCCCGACCGACCACGTCCGCGCGGACGTCCCAGAGCGGTGAGCCGGGCGCGGCGTCCGGCCGGCAGCGGCGGCAGGCACGCAGCCCGGCGCCCTGTGCGGCGGCGGCGGACGGAAAGAACCGGACGTTCTGCCGCTTCGGTGTGATCGCCGGGCAGGACGGCCGGCAGTAGATCCCGGTGGACGTCACACCGGTGTAGAACCAGCCGTCGAACCGCTGGTCACGGCTGTCCACGGCCCGGTAACACCGCTCGAAGTCCATCTCCATGTCACCGATGATGCCCCGCTCGACCGGTCGTCGGCTGGCGGGAATCGGACCTGGGTGTGCGTGGGCGCGGGATCGGCTCCGGCGTCAGCGGCGGCGTCGGTGCGGCTGACCGGACCGGCCGGCGCGGGAGCCCTGACCGGTTCGGTCGACCTGGCCGGCGCCGTTGGACCGGTTGCCCTGACCGGCGCGGTTGGCCTGGCCGGTCAGCAGGGCCGATCGGAACACCCCGTCCGGGTCGTACCGCTTCCACAGCCGCCGGACCCGCGCTCCGGTCTCGCCCGGGTAGATCCGGGCGAACGCGGCCGGGTCCGGCCGGCTCTCGAAGTTGACGTACGCGCCGTCGGCGCGTGCCCCGGCGGCCCGCCAGGCGGCGTTCAAGGCGGCGTCGGCCTGCGGCGGAAACACCGAGGCCACGATCAGCGTGTCCTGGTGACGATGCGGGTACGCGGTCGCGTCGGAGGCGACGTCGTTGACCGCCCCACCCAACGAGCGGAGCTGGATCACCGCCCGCCCCGGCCCGGTCACCGCTCGCGTCACGGCCCGCGCCCCGGCGTCGTCCAGCGCGGTGAACAGACCGTTCGTGGTCGTGCCACGCTGCTGCCCGACGTTGGGGTTGAGGTGCGCTGTCGGCACCAGCGTCGGGTAGGGCAGCAGGTCGGTCCGGTGTTCGAGCACCTTGCCGATGGCGAGCAGCGGTTCCACCGCCGGTCGGGCCCGACGCAGGCTCTCGGCGGCGACCACCGCGGTGATGGACATGAGGACCGATCGACCCTCCGCGTACACCACGGCGGCCGCTGACAACTCCCGTGGCGCCTGCGCGAGGTAGCTCGTCCACTCCCGGACGGTGCGGCCGTCCGGATGCGCCTCGACGACCAGCTGCGCGACACCCACGTTGCGCTGCTCGGCCGCCTCGATCTCGAATGCCACCACGATGCCCGTGCCGGCCCCGGCCCCGCGGACCAGCCAGAACAGCTCCGGCTCGTGGTCGGCGTCCGCGCGTACCAGCGTCCCGTCCGCCAGCACCACCTCGACGGCGCGGACCCGGTCGATGGTGAGGCCGTGGGCGCGGACCAGCCAGCCGACACCACCGCCGGTGGCCAGGCCGCCGACGCCGACACCGCCGTAGTCACCCGAGCTGATCACCAGCCCGTACGGGGCCAGCGCCTTCGCCACGTTCGCCCAGCGCGCACCGGCCTCGACCCGGACCAGCCCGGCCCGCTCGTCGATCACCTGAACCCGGTTGAGCATGGAGAGGTCGATGACCACCCCACCGTTGTTGGACGAGGTTCCGGACAGCCCGTGCCCGCCGCTGCGGACCGCGATGGGCAGCCGCTGCTCCCGCGCGTAGCGCAGCGCGTCGACCACCTGCGCGGTGGTCTTCGGCAGCAGGACCGCTGCCGGAGACGCCGACCTGGTGTACGTCGAGCGCAGCTGCGCGTACCGGCGGTCGCCGGGGGTGACGATCTGCCCCCGCAGGGAGTCGGGCACCCGGGCCATGGCGGTGCTCATCGTTGGCCCCGCAGCTCGCACCTCGGGTGTCCGGGATCGGTCATGGCCCAAGAATGAGCGGGCATGTCGGCCTCGACAAATTCGGCGGACCGGTGCCCGCCGGCCGCTGCGACGCGCGACGCTCGCCGGTACGGGGAGCGCCGCGCGAAGGTGACCGGAATCTCCTGGGTTGACCGGTCAGGCCGGGGCGGTTCCGCTCAACGCGCCGGGCTCGGCACGACAGTCGGCCGGCCCGGCACACCGCCCGGGGCGGGCGGAGTCGACGGGGTTGGCGTGACAGTCGGCCGGTCCGGAACACCGGGCGGGCCCGACGGGCTCGGCTTGACAGTCGGTTGGCCCGGTACGCCGGGCGGACCCGGCGTGATCGACGGGTCCCCGGGCGCGCCCCCGGGGCTCGGTACGACCGTCGGCACCATGCTGGGCGGGGACGGGCTGGGTACGGCCGCCGGGCCAGCCGGGCTGGGCACGGCAGGGGGAGGCTCGTCCGAGCCGGTCGCGGCCAGGGCGATCGGGGTGGCGATCAGGATCGCCGCCAGGGTGCTCACCGCCCCCACCGTCACAGTGGCGCGACGTCTGTTGCGCACCAGCCGTTCCGCTCGGCTCAACTGGTCATGCACGATCGGTGCCTCCTCGGCCAGGTCGGTGAGGGTGGAGCGGATGAGGTGCTCGAAGGGTTCGGTCATCGCCGTACCTCCAGCCTGTCGACGTCCGGCAGCAGGTCACGCAGTCGCTTCACCGCTCGATGGGTACGGCTGCGTACGGTCCCCACCGAGCAGCCCAGCAACTCGGCCACCCGGGCTTCGGGCAGGTCCTCGTAGTAGCGGAGGACCACCACCGCCCGCTGTGTCGGTGGCAGGTGACGCAGCGCGGCCCGCATCGCCAACCGCACGTCGGTGCCGCCGCTCGGGTCGCCGCCGACCGGTTCGTCGCCCGGATTGAGCGGTGTCTCCCGCCACCGGCGGAGTCGCCGCCACCAGCTGATCTGCTCGCGGTACATCACCACCCGCAGATAGCCCTCGGGATCGGCGTGCCGAATGGTTCCCCACTTCGGGATGGTCCGCGCCAACGCCGACTGGAACAGGTCCTCGGCGGCGTTGCGATCCCCGGTCAGCAGGTACGCGACCCGCATCAGCGCCGGAGTCCGGCTGCCGACGAACTCGGCCAGCCGTGCGCGCTCGTCCTCGTCCACCCACCACCCCCGTTTCGTTGTCACAGATACAGACGTCCCAGGTCATCGTCGCTATCCACGATCGGTGGGGTTTTTCGGCCCGAAAGTGTCGGTCGTGCCGGGTAGCGTCCGGCCACCAACTGAAGAAGGGGTGCGGCGGATGACGAGCGTGGCGGGTTGGGCGGCGGCGTCGACACCGGGTGCGTTCCCGCCGCTGCCCCGCGCGGTGGCGCAGTCCTTCTACCGCCGGATGCGGGCCGTCGCGCCGGCGGCCGTGGGCGCCATCGAACGGGACCGGGCGGGCGACCCCGAGCAGAGCTTTCCCGACACGGCCTGCGGCCGGTTGGCCGGCTCCCTGGACGACGCGGGCCTGCGGGCGCTCGGGATGTGGACGCACCACTGGTGCATGCGCTTCTACGACGACGACACGAGTGTTGGCCGGCGGCTGATCCGTGAGATCGCCGCGCGGCCGGGGCTGGGCTGGACGGCCGACGAGGTGCGTTGGATGCTGCGCGAGTCGGTCTCGGTCGGGCCGGCCGCCGCCGACCGGTTCACCCTGCCCCGCGCCGCCGCCGGGCAACTGCCCCCGGCCGACCGTCGGGCCCTGGGCCATTGGCCCGAGGTAGAGGTGCCCCGCCAGCGGCGGCCCGACCCGTCGAGTTGATCATGATGTTGGCCGGGCCCGACCGCCACCAGCGAGTGGCGGTCGGGCCCCGCACCGAGCGGGCGGAAGACCGGCTGCGGCAGGATGGACGCCGCACCGCAGTCGACGGAAGGACGCTCCGATGCCCGCCAGCGCACCGACCATCATCGCCACCAGCATGGGCTTCTTTCGGGGCAACCGCGGGCCCTACGACCTGCGTCCCAGCCCGGTCTTCGAGCTGGCGGCCGAGTTGGCCGAGGCCGGTCCGCAGCCGCGGGTCTGCTATCTCGGGCAGGCCGTCGGCGACCAGCCCACCTCGTTGACCGCCGTCTACGGCGCGTTCGCCGACACCCGCTTCCGGCTGTCACACCTCGCCCTGTTCCCGATGCCGAACGTCGAGGACGTCCGCGCCCACCTGCTCGCCCAGGACGTCATCTGGGTCGACGGTGGCAGCGTGGCCAACCTGGTCGCGGTGTGGCGGGTGCACGGGCTCGACGAGATCCTGCACGAGTGCTGGCAGGCCGGCGTGGTGCTGGCCGGCGTCTCCGCCGGCTCGATCTGCTGGCATGTCGGCGGTGCCACCGACAGCTTCGGCCCCCGGCTGCGCGGCTTCACCGAGGGCCTGGCCTGGCTGCCGTACGGCAACGGGGTGCACTACGACAGCGAGGGCCAGCGCCGCCCGCTCATGCACGAGCTGGTCGGTGACGGCACGCTCCCCACCAGCCACTGCACCGACGACGGCGTCGGCCTGGTCTACCGGGGCACCCAGCTCGTCGAGGCAATCGCGGACCGCGACGGCGTCTCGGCGTACGAGGTCAGCCGCGGCGCGGACGGCAGCGTCCGCGAGGCGGTCATCGCCCCCCGCCGGCTCGGCTGAGCGTCACGCCTCCTCGACCGGCTGTCGGCGGCGCAGCACCGCGTCGAAGACCTGGGCCAGCTCGGCGGCGTCCTCCCCGGCGTGGTGCGTGTGCGGCATGTCGTGCAGGCCCACCTCGTTCTTGATCGAGCCCTGGCGGGTTCCGGCCCACTCGCTGCCGGTCAACCCCATCCAGTAGCTGCGGAGATCGACACCGGAGCCGGTCGCACCGAACGGGCTGCGCCCGACGAAGCGGACGAAGTACCAGTGCACGAACATGCCGTCCCAGACGGCCGGGGCGGCCAGGAAGACCGGACGGCCGACCCGGCGGAGCCCGTCGACCCAGGCCGCCGCGGCGGACATCGCCTCCTGCGCGGTGGGCGCCTCCCGCAGCAGCCGGTCCCGGTCCAGGCCGGAGACGGCCAGCGCCGCGGGGACGAACTCGTCGGAGATGGGACGCAACTCGGTGTAGAAGGTGAGGTCCGGGCGGCCGGCCACGGCCATGCCCAGCGAGATCATGCTGTACGGCCCGGGGATCGGCCCGTCCGCCTCCACGTCGACGGCGATGTACAGCTCGGGCAACGTCGAGGTCATCTCACCTCCAGCAGCGGAACATCGAACCGGGAGATTAGCAACGCCTGACAGGACCCGGTGGGAGCGACGATCGACAAGCGGCGAGGCGCCGAATCGGAGCCGCGTGGACCGGCCCGGCCGGGACCGGCGTAAGCTGGCCCGTCGTGAGTCTCACCATCGGCATCGTCGGCCTGCCCAACGTCGGCAAGAGCACGCTTTTCAACGCGTTGACCAAGAACGACGTGCTGGCGGCGAACTACCCGTTCGCCACCATCGAGCCCAACGTCGGCGTGGTCGGGCTGCCCGACGAGCGGCTGGGCAAGCTGGCCGAGATCTTCTCCTCGCAGAAGGTGCTGCCGGCGCCGGTGTCGTTCGTCGACATCGCCGGCCTGGTCCGCGGCGCGTCGAAGGGGCAGGGCCGGGGCAACGCCTTCCTGGCCAACATCCGGGACGCCTCGGCGATCTGCCAGGTGGTCAGGGCCTTCTCCGACCCGAACGTGGTGCACGTCGACGGCAAGATCTCCCCGGCCGACGACATCGAGACGATCAACACCGAGCTGATCCTCGCCGACCTGCAGACCCTGGACAAGGCGCTGCCCCGGTTGGAGAAGGAGGCCAAGCTCCGCAAGGACCGGGCCGCCGCTGTCGCCGCCGCGAAGGCCGCGATCGAGGTGCTCGACGGCGGCACCACCCTCTACTCCGGGGCCGCCGCCGCCAAGATCGAGCTGGAGCACCTGCGCGAGCTGCACCTGCTCACCACCAAGCCCTTCCTGTACGTCTTCAACGTCGACGAGGCCGAGCTGGCCAACGAGACGTTCCTCGACGAACTGCGCGCCCTGGTCGCCCCCGCAGAGGCGATCTTCATGGACGCCAAGATCGAATCCGAGCTGGTGGACCTGCCCGAGGACGAGGCCCGCGAGCTGCTGGAGTCGATCGGGCAGAACGAGCCCGGCCTCAACCAACTCGTCCGGGTCGGTTTCCGCACCCTCGGCCTCCAGACGTACCTCACGGCCGGCCCCAAGGAAGCGCGCGCCTGGACCGTCCCGGTCGGCGCCACCGCGCCGGAGGCCGCGGGTGTCATCCACAGCGACTTCCAGCGCGGCTTCATCAAGGCCGAGGTGGTTTCGTACCACGACCTGGTCGAGCACGGTTCGATGGCGTCGGCCAAGGCGGCGGGCAAGGTCCGCATCGAGGGCAAGGAGTACGTCATGCAGGACGGCGACGTGGTGGAGTTCCGCTTCAACGTCTGAATCGGGCCTGTTCCCGCAGGTCAGGCGGTTGGACCCTCGCTCTGGGGCACACCGGGGGCACAACCCCACGCGTCATCGACGGCGCGGCGGGTGCGTTCTTCCGAGTCCGGCATCAGGTGGCCGTATGCCGACAGGACCAAGGTCGCATTCTCGTGCCCCAGCCGCTCGGCGACCACGATGACCGACACGCCCTGCATCAGCAGTACAGAGGCGTAGTGGTGCCGTAGGTAGTGACTCGTGGTGCCCTTCGGTAGCCCGGCCCGCTCGACGGCCGAGAAAATCAGGGAGCCGTAGTAGTCGCGCCGGTATGGGCCGGCGAAGCGGGTGGTGAAGATGGTGCCGCCGGCAGCCGGCGGAAACTGCGCCGTGTGCTCGCGGATGGCGGTCGCCACGACCTGGGGGAGCGGGATGGTTCGGCGCGAGCGGCGGGTCTTCGGCTCAGTGCGGCGTGTCTAGTCCCACCATATGCTTGACGAATCCGTCCCAACACATGCACGACAGCCGGCCTTGGTTGCTCAGTCGTTCTGGTTGCAGTCGGTGACGGTGCGTCGGTAGCCGGTCGTGGTCGTACGTCCGTCTCTGCGGAGACTGATGCGGCATCGCCGCTGGTCGGGCGGGAGACTGTGCGGTATGGAAGCCGCCTGGTCCACCTCATCGCCTTCGGTAGAGTCCTCCCCCGCGTGGGTCGAGTCGATGGGTGGTCCTTTGCTCGCGGTACCGGTTGCGGTGTTGAACGAGTGGGGTGGCTGCACGGCCGCCGGGACGATCGCGGGTACCGGGGACGCCCTGGATGACTACGACCGCGCCTGCGAGGTTGCTGGCCTGGCAGGTGTGATCGCTATCGGTAACAGCGGCCAGCAGGGACTTGTCTTGGCGGACGAACCCGCCAGAACCTGCTATCTGCCGGAGTGGCGGACGTTCGTCCGTTGGCTCGGGGCCGACTCCGAGGCTGAGCTGATCAACGTCGCGAAGTCCATCCTCGACGACCCTGCCGTCGAGTGGGCGCAATGTGGCATCTGGGAGACGGACGGACCGGCGGTGCTTATAGATTCCGTCACCCCTGGAACCGAGCTGACGGTTGCGTACCCCGGTGAAGAGACGGTGCCCGAGCAAGCCCCTATTCCGACACCGGCTGGCCGGTGGGCCGTCCGCGCCGTTCACACCTGGGCGAATGAGGAAACCGCGGTAGGCCTGGTTCAACTCTTGCCCTTACCGCAGAGCTGATCGATTGAGCTGATCCGCCGCGATGCGCGCCTTGTCAGGGACCGTGAAGGCCTCCGCGACGCGTCTTGAGACCATGTCAGGCATCAGGCGGGACGCGAGTGTCAAGCATCTCCCGGGACACGACAGCCGGACTGCCGGCGATGTTGTGCAAAGTTCCTGTACGTCTTCAAGGCGGCCCGAGACGGGCCGCACGCGCCGCCGCCTGGGAGCGCGTCTGACCCCTCCCTTAGCCGGTCGGGGCCAGCCACGCGCAGGTGCATCGTGTTCCGCCGCTTGTGCACGAGTTCATCGACGACTGCCTGGGCTGGCACGCCATGGACCCGTCCAGGCGTCGTTGTCCTCAAAGGTCTTGAAGGGCAGCCACATCATGACCATTCCGACGAGGAGGCCGAGTGCGTAGACGGGGTAGCGGGCACGCCACCAGCTCCGCAAGTTCTGCACGGTGGCCATGGTGGCAGTCGATATCGACGAGCGGCGGTAGGTTGACCGGATGACGGAACAGCTGCTCCGGTCGTCGTTTGGCGCGGCGGCGACCGCGTACGCCGAGCACCGCCCGGATTACGCGCAGGCAGCGGTGCGGTGGGCGTTGGAGCCCGCCCCAGGCCTACGCGTGCTCGACCTGGGCGCTGGCACCGGCAAGCTGTCCGCGACGCTCGTGGCGGTGGGCGCGGACGTCGTGGCGGTCGAACCCGACCCGGCGATGCTCGCCGAGCTGCGCCGTGCGGTGCCGGCCGTCCGTGCCCTGCCGGGTAGCGCCGAAGCCATCCCGTTGCCGAACGGGTCCGTCGACGCCGTGCTCGCCGGCAACGCCCTGCACTGGTTCGACAGGGCCGTCGCCGGGGCGGAGATCGCCAGAGTCCTCGCGCCCGGCGGTGTCCTGGCCGGTCTGTGGAACATCATGGACGACCGGATCGACTGGGTTGCCGGGCTCGAACGGGTCAGCGGGAGTGCGGCCATCGGCCCGCGTGACACGCTGAGCAGTTGGCGAGCGGCGACGGCGGACATGCTCGTTCCGAGGACCGGCCTGGTCGCCCGGTTCGGGTCGGCGGAGCAGGTCGAGTTCCCGCACGGTCAGCGGCGTACCGCCGACTCGCTCGTCGCGACGCTCGCGACGCGGGCCGGGATGCTGGTCATGCCGGAAGAGGAGCGAGAGGATGCCCTCGGTCGGATCCGCTCTTTCCTCGGGAGCCGACCCGAAACGGCACACGGCGAGTTCACCCTGCCGATGCTGACCGGCGTGCTGCGCGCCCGGCGACGCTGACGGCCGGCGACCCGGTGAACCGACATCGGGGCGGGGCATTGAAAGCTTTGTTGGCAGGTGCCGAGGTGGCGCTCGTGGGCCTGTTCTCGGCGAAGGACAGGGAGTTCGACAGCAAGCTCAATCTGCTGGCCAGCGTGGTGGAAGCCCACGGTGGCCAGGTCGTGAGCCGGCACGTGCAGCGGCGGGGTGTCTCTTCCGGCGGCGCGGACAAGATGGGCGACCCGTTCTCGCGGCGAACGTTGCTCAGCCCCGGTAGGGCACGCGAAGTCGCCGAGGCCTGCTGGCAGCGCGGGGTCGGCGTCGTGGTCTTCGCGAACCCGCTGACCGACCACCAGCGGGCCGTCCTCACTGACATGTTCGGCTGTCTCGTGGTGAGTGGCGAGGACCTCCGACAGGTCAGGGACGGACGGTCTTCTCGCCATGGACGGTTACGTACTCCGCGGAGAGCCAGGACCCAAGGTCGTCGATGAGTTCGCGCAGCACGCCCGGGTCCGGCGAGGGTGTGCGACCGATGACGGCAGCTCTGCGCATCTGCTCGGCACGTTCCGGGTAGTAAAGCCCAAACGCGTCGGCGGATTCGGTGAGGTCGCTCGTCCAGCCTCCCCACCGAGGCATGATCAGCGTGAAGCCGGTCCTGACGACGCGACGAGCGACGACCCGACTGAGGGCCTTCCGTTGCTGCTCGGTGGTCGCTTCGGCCGCCTGGCGGCGCCACCCCGCAAGCGCTAGGGACAGATCACCGTTCGTCTCGCGGGCGAGCAGGGGAGTGGCCCTGTAGCGGGGGAGTTGGTCGGCGAGGTCGTCACCCAGCAGGGGAGTGCACAGGCAGGCGACGAAGAAGCCGAGGTCGTGCTGCTCAAGCTCGCTGAGCAGCGTACGCGCACTGAACAGCAGGACGCCCACGCCGTCGATCTGCGGAAAGGACCGGTCGAGGTCTTGCTCGATCCGGGTGGCTGCCGCCCGGTCGGCCTCGGTTGGCTCGGTGCGCAGGGCGAGCAGCAGGTCGAGATCGGAGACGCCGAGGACAGCGGTGCCACGCGGGATGCTGCCGTAGATGTAGGCGCTGTGCAGCAGAGCACCGTCGAACGACTCGGCGATCCGAGCGCGTGCCGCGTCGACAACACCGGCGAACGCGGCCGGGATCCGACTCAGCGCACCCTCGCGCGCAATCCAGCCCTCGGCGTCCAGCCCTCTCCCGGCTATGGGGACACTCTGCCGGGAGCTGGCGACGACGATCACCCCCGCCCGGGCGACCTCGGCGTCCTACTGCTCGGCCCAGGCGCCCAACTCGTTGCCGCTGGGGTCGGTGAAGTGGAACCGCCGGCCACCGGGGAACTCGTACGGTCCGTTCACCACCTGGCCGCCGGCCTCCTTGACGGCCTGCACGGATCGGTCCAGGTCGCTGGAGTAGAGCAGCACGAGCGGGCCGCCCGCCCGAACGTCCCTGTCCACACGTAGACCGCCGACCTCGGGCGCGGCGTCGCCGTGTGGGCTGCGGATGCCGGCGTACTCCGGCCCGTAGTCGTTGAACTGCCAGCCGAAGGCGTCGGCGTAGAACCGCTTGGCCACGGCGAGGTCGGTCACCGTGAGCTCGACGTAGTCGATGGCGTGGTGTCGGTGGGTCGATGGCTCAGACATGCGGCGATCCTCCACCCCGGGTACGACGAAACCACGACACGCAACGAAAGGTTGCGCGATTGCCGCGGGCTGTCGTAGGTTGAGTGCAACCAAAGGTTGCGAAAGGTTGTGGGCATGGAACAGGGAACGATCGAACGCGACATCCACGTCAACGCGTCCCCCGAGGTCGTCTTCGAGGTGGTCAGCCAGCCCCAGCACATGCGGGAGTGGTGGCCCGACGACGCGCGGTTCGAGTCCGTCGCCGGTGCGCCCGGCGAGCTGGTCTGGCGCGACGCCGACACCGGCGAGAGGAAGACCGTCGCGCTCGCCGTCGTCGAGGTCGACCCGCCGAAGCGGTTCTCCTTCCGGTGGTGCTTCACCGAGCCGGACCGGAGCGGGCAGGCGCTGTTCGTCACCTTCGACCTGGTGCCCAGCGGCGCCGGGACGCTGATCCGGATGACCGAGACCGGGTTCCGCGAGCTGGGTTGGGAGGTCGCTGTCCTGGAAGAGCAGTACCGCGACCACGAGAACGGTTGGGACCACTACATGCCCCGACTGGGCGAGTACGTCGCGCGGCTGGTCGCGACCCCATGAGCACGGCGGTCGACGACGAGCTGTGGTCGGCGATCGGCGACCCGATCCGGCGTACGATGATCGATCTTCTTCTCGCTGACGGGCCGGGGACGGCCACCTCGTTGAGCAGGCGGCTACCCGTCACCCGTCAGGCCGTCTCGAAGCACCTGGCGGTCCTCGACCGGGTGGGGCTGATCAACGCCGAGCCGGCCGGTCGCGAGCGTCACTACCAGGTGGACGAGGCACAACTCGCCCGCGCCGTCGCCCAGTTGTCGGCGGTCGGCTCCACCTGGGACGCCCGCCTGCGCCGGATCAAGCGCATCGCCGAGACGATCGAACGCCACCGCACCAACAACCAGGGAGGCTGAAGATGGTGGACATCCTGCACCAGGTCGGCGTCGTCGCTCCGCTTGCCGACGTCTACCGGGCGGTGGCAACCCCCGAGGGCGTCGCCGGCTGGTGGTCGGTCGACACGACCGGCAAGAGTGAGGTCGGCGGGCAGTTGGCCGTCCACTTCGGTGACGAGGGCGGGTTCGACCTGGAGATCCTTGAGCTGGACCCGGATGGCCGGGTGCGGTGGCGGGTCGTCGGTGGGCCCGAGGAGTGGATCGGCACCGAGATCGACTGGCGGCTCGGCCAGCGAGGCCGGTTCACGATCGTCGACTTCACGCACGCGGGTTGGCGCGAGCCGACCGAACTCATGCACGAGTGCAGCACCAAGTGGGCGGTCTTCCTGATGAGTCTCAAGGAGTTGGTCGAGACGGGGCGCGGCCGGCCGGCGCCGAACGACGTCCAGATCAGCGACGGGCACTGACCTCGGTGCCGGTTGGGCTTCCGGGGGATCGCGCGCCTCGCCGCGAGATCGCGATCCCCCCGGCGGCCAGGCCGAGAGCGGCTATCGCCACCGCACAGAGCAGCAGCGTCGGGCGTGCGCCGCTGTCAGCTCACCCGGCGCGAGACCCGCTTATCAACACCTACTGCTACCAGCAGAATCAACCGAGGGTGAAAAGCCGGGTCACCGTTGCGGGCCGTCGTTTCCGCGGGCGGCGCCGAAGGACGAGCCGATGCTCGCCACTATCGAACCCACCGAGGCCAGTGACACCGCCACCGTGCCGGCAGTGTCGGCCCCGCCGTCCCCGGTCACCCTGAGGATGATTCCGGTGACCATCAGGACGACCGACAGGGCCAGGACTACCTGGACGGCTCGTTTGCTCATGGCGGCATCTCACTTCCGGCGGCGGGAGATCGACTCGGGTTCCATGACGTCGGGGCGATGACACCCCGACTTTCCGGAACCCGAGCCGATCAAACCGCTACTCCGCCCGGTAGACGGAGATGTGCGACGGGCTGTCGGCCTGGAACGGTCGCCGGTGCCAGTCGGCGTACCGCTCGGTGAGCCGGAGCCCGGCCTGCTGCGCCATCTCGTCGATCTGGTGCGGCCAGGCGTACCGCATGGCGAACGGCTTCAGGTGCACACCGTCCGCGTCGAACGTGATCGTCTGCCGGACGAACCGCTGCGCCGGCCTGTCGTACCGGTGCAGGCGGATCGTCGCGGAGTCCTCGGTGACCTCACGCACCTGCACCTGCTCGTCCGAGTCGAAGCTGCGCGGGTCGGGCACGAACGTCTCGATGACGAACGCGCCGCCGGGCGACAGCACCCGTGCGACGTTGCGGAAGCAGTCCGCCTGCCGCTCGGCGTCCACCAGGTTGAACAGGGTGTTGAAGACCAGGTACGCGAGCCGGAACTCACCGGCCACCGGCACGTCCGCCATGTCGGCGACGACCACCGGGATCCGGTCGCCGCCGGGTTTCGCCAGCAGCTGCGCGAGCATCTCCTCGGACGCCTCGACGCCGTGCACGGCGAGGCCGCGTTCGGCCAGCGGCAACGCGACCCGGCCGGTGCCGATCGCCAGTTCGAGAACGGGACCCCCGTCGGCCAGGTCGGCAAGGAAGTCCACCGCCGGCGCGGGGTCGGGGTTACCTGGGGCGTCGTAGTCGGCGGCCCAGAGCCGGCCGAAGAGGCCGGGATCGTCGAAGACCGACATCAGCGGCCTCCGGGGTTGGGATCAGTGGCGCCCAGCAGCGCCAAGGGAACAAACCTGCTCACGAAGTCTCGATTCCTCGGGTCGGATGACTGTTGGTTCGGGGGACTTCGTCGTGTTGGGCATGATGGCTGCTCCCTCCGCCTGGCTGTCGACCCAGGACACCAGAGACGCCGTGGGCCCGGCAAGGCAATTACGCCAGCCGGGCCCACGACGGCACGTGCGCTCAGGAGATGTGGTGCAGGATCACGTTGTGCACGTGGTGGCTCTTCTGCGCGCCACGGAACTCCACCTCGTAGGTGTGCGTGCCGACGTGGATGGCGATGGCGCCGGTGGAGAAGAACGAACCACCCCACGACTTGTTGCTGACCACACTCACGCTGGTGATCTTCGAGTACGGGATGCTGGTGATCGCGAACCGCTTGCCGACGAACGACCGGTCCTGAATGATCACGCGACGGTCGGTCAGCCCGATGAACCCGGTGCCGGTGCCGACGGCGTCGTAGACGGCGATGATCTGCTCGCCTTCGAGGAGGCCACTCTCAATCTGCTGGACCTGCTCTTTGCGGTCGTACGCGATGTTCGCCATGTGCTCCAGGCTAGAAAACCGGTGCCAACGTGCCCACCCGGGCGATGACCACGAACTCGCCGTCGCCGTGGCCGACGGGCTCGCCGCGCCAGCCCCCGTGAACGCGGTCCACAAGGAAGCCCGCCCTGGTCAGAGAGGTGCGCAGCTCGACCTCGGTGCGGAAACGCAGGCTCGCCGCACTGAGGAGTTCTTCCCCGTCGTCGAAGTGGTAGTGGTGGGTGAAGTCGACCACTCCGTCGCGTACCCCGGTGACCTCGGTCCACGCGCGGACCTCGCCGCCGTCGGGCAGCATGACCAGCCGGTGCGAATCCACCGGGTTCCACAGCTCCCAGCGGCGGTCCGCCGGGTCGCGCGCGTCGAACACCAGCCGACCGCCGGGCACGAGTGCCCGGGCCAGGTCGGCGAGGGTACGCGCCCACTCCGCATCGTCCACGAAGAACTGCGCGACGTGGCTGGTCAGCACCGCCACGTCGAACGCCCGATCCGGCAGCAGCGCCGAGGTGCCAGCGAGCCAGGTCACCCGCTCACCACAGGGCTTGGCACGGGCGGCGGCCAGTGACGCGTCGGCCGGGTCCACTCCCGTGACGGTGTGACCAGCGGCGGCGAGGGCAACTGTCAGCCGGCCGGTGCCGCAGCCGAGGTCCAGCACCCGGGCAGCCGGGGTTTCGTCGACCACCGCCTGGAAGAAGTCGTCGTCCGGCCCCCACCGGCACTCCGCGTCGTACACCTGGACCAGCCGGTGGTGGCGGAACTCGGCGTGCCTCATCGGGGGTTCGCGTCGGTGGCGGCACTGACGAACTCGCGTACCCGGGTGGTGGTGTTGCTGGGCAGCCAGACCGGCCCTCGTTCGATCGGTGGCGCGTCGTGGATGGGCACGTACGCCACGTCGGGGCGCGGGTAGTAATGCCGCGTGTGCTCGCCCACCGGCAGGACGCCCCGGCCCAGGGCGACGAGGGACAGCATCTCGGAGAAGGTGTTCCCGGCGGGCCCCTTCGGCACCGCCCGGCCGGACGGGGTGCGCTCCGGGGTGCGGTCCCGCTTGAACTCCACCGAGGTCACCGTCGGGTACTGCACCACCGGGTGGTCGGCGAGCACCTCCAACGACACCGACCGCTCCCGGGTAAGGGGGTGACCCGCCGCTACCGCCAGCGCCCGGTCCTCGGAGAGCAGCGCCGTGCCGGTGGCCATCCCGTCGAACGGGTACGAAGCGATCAACACGTCTGTCGAGCCGTCGAGCAACCCCGATCGGGTGGTGGACAACTGCGCCTCGTGCACCTCCACCCGACAGTCAGGGTGCCGTTCACCGAACAGGGCCACCGCCCGGAGCAGTACCGGCGCGGTCCACTCGCCGAGGAACGCCACCCGTAGCGTCCCGGTCACGCCCCGGGCGGCGTCGGTCGCGCGGCGGACGGCCTCGTCCATCTCGGCGACCAGCGGGGCCAGCTCGTCGGCGAGTTGCCGGCCGATCGGGGTGAGCCGGACGACCCGACTGGTGCGGGCGAACAGCGGTGCGCCGATCCGGCGCTCCAGCTTTTTCACGATGTGGCTGACCCGGCCGGTGCTGACTGTCAACCGCTCGGCGGTCCGGCCGAAGTGCAGTTCGTCCGCGAGGGTCAGGAACGTCTCGACCTCGTACCGCTCCAGCACATCGTTCCCATCGTTGACCTGTGGGCAACGATCGTAGCGGCATCGGGTCTTGGTCCACGCCCCTCGTCCGGGGATCGTGAACGGGCCAGCGAAAACCAAGCGAAAGGCTCCGACATGGGCGTTGACGACTACCTGAGCGACCTGCCTGGAGGAGGCGTGAGCGCGGTGCGGGTAACCGGTTTCGACCACCTGGTGCTGACCGTCGCCGACGTGGAACGGTCCCTGGACTTCTACTGCGGCCGGCTCGGGCTGGCGCCGGTGCGGGTCGACGAGTGGCGTGCGGGCACCGTCCCGTTCCCGTCGGTGCGGATCAGCCCCGACAGCATCATCGACCTCGTCCACGGTGAGCCGCAGGGCGCGAACGTGGACCACTTCTGCCTGGTGGTGGCACCACTGGACTGGGCGCAGGTGATCGATTCGGGGGTCTTCACGGTGCTGACCGGGCCGGTCAGCCGGTTCGGCGCGCGCGGTTCGGCGACCTCGATCTACGTGCGGGACCCGGACGGCAACTCGGTGGAGCTGCGCTGGTACCCGCAGGACGCCGGATCGGATTCGGAGACGGTCGTCAGGCCTCGGTGACCGCCCGGTAGGCGTCCTCGATGCGGGCGGCCAACAACACCTCGCCCTCGGTCAGCGGGTCGCCGCTGCCGTGCCCGACCCGGATCTGGGTGCTGTCGGCCCGGCGGCTGATCTCGGGCCGCAGATGCAGCGCATCCGCGACGACCTTGACCCGTTCAGTTAGTGCGGCGTGTTGGGTATCGTCGATCACGAGCGTTCGTCGGATCTGCTCGCCCTCGCGCGTCCAACCAGATAGCAAGGTCAACGCGTCGGAAAGGTAGTCGTGCTTGGCCCTGCTGCTGAACAGCACGCGCATCACCGCACCCCCCAAGCGCCGTTGCCGGCTTGTGGCCAAATCGTCGCCATCCCGTGTCTTGTCGGTGGCTCCTAGTCTCTCGCTGCTCGGAGGGGGTGTCCACGCCCACACTTCCGTGTCTTATTGGCCTAGCGGACGGCTACGGTACCCAAACCGCCGATTGATCTGGCACCCTGGACGCCCGTGCGGACCGAACGGGCGAATGATGGCGGGCAGGCCGAACGACGGGACCTGAAGGTGATCGTCGGTGCGGCGATCATCCGGGATGGGCGAGTGCTCGCCTGTGCGCGTTCCGCACCACCCGAGGTAGCGGGCATGTGGGAGTTTCCGGGCGGAAAGGTCGAGCCGGGGGAGGCCGAGACGGACGCGTTGATCCGGGAGTGCGCCGAGGAGTTGGCCGTACGCGTCGAGATCGGTGACCGGGTCGGCCGCAACGTACGGATGGCGCACGGCCGCTCGGTGCTCAAGGTGTACGCGGCCCGCCTGCTCGGCGGCGACCAGCCACAGGCGCTCGAGCACGAGGCGCTCCGCTGGCTCACCGCCGACGAGTTGGACTCGGTCACCTGGCTCCCCGCCGACGCCCCCATCGTGGCCGCCCTCCGCCCCCTCCTGCTCACCTCACGTTGATCATGAAGTTATTGCCACCGCCGCCGGCGTGTCGTGGCAATAACTTCATGATCGACGGGGGCGACCGGGGGTCGGGGCCGGGGGCCGGGGGCGGACGTGGGGCGGGGGCCGTGGCTATCGCCACGGCCCCCGTCTCTGTTCAGGTGGTTAGTGCTTGTTGTCCTGCTCCGGGTGGGCGAAGTTGAGGTGCTCCGGAGGCAGCGGGAAGGTCACGTCGTCGCCGAACGGCGACGGCGCGGCGGCCCGGTCGAAGGTGAGTTCGGTCAGCGGCAGCTTGCCCCGGTCGTCGACCGCCGGAGCGGTCGGGTGGGGCACCTCCCGGTGCCAGTTGACGCCGCTCTGCGCCTGCGCCTCAGCCCGCGAATCGTGGGAGCCACCCGCGTGCGAGTGCACCCCACCCCGGGCGGAGCCCGGCGTCGCCGAGCCCTGACGGGCGGTGGTCACGCTGGTCTGGGGCGTCTCGCCCCGACGGAAGATCTTGCTACCAAGCCACACAAGGGGATCGTACCTGCGGTCGACGACCCGTTCCTTCATGGGGATGATCCCGTTGTCAGTGATCTTGATGTGCTCGGGGCAGACCTCGGTACAGCACTTGGTGATGTTGCAGAAGCCGAGGCCCTGTTCGGCCTGCGCGTACTCCTTGCGGTCGGTCCGGGCGTCCAGCGGGTGCATGTCCAGCTCGGCCGCCCGGATGAAGTACCGCGGGCCGGAGAACGCCTGCTTGTTCTCCTCGTGATCGCGGATCACGTGGCAGACCGTCTGGCACAGGAAGCACTCGATGCACTTGCGGAACTCCTGCGAGCGCTCCACGTCGACCTGCTGCATCCGGTAGTCACCCGGGGCCACGTCCGCCGGAGGAGCGAACGCCGGGGTCTCCCGAGCCTTCTCGTAGTTGAACGAGACGTCGGTGACCAGGTCCCGGATGATCGGGAAGGTGCGCAGCGGGGTGACAGTGACGGTCTCGTCGTCGCCGAAGGTCGACATCCGCGTCATGCAACCCAGCCGCGGCTTGCCGTTGATCTCCATGGAGCAGGAGCCGCACTTGCCGGCCTTGCAGTTCCACCGGCAGGCCAGGTCGGGCGCGTCGGTGGCCTGCAGGCGGTGGATGACGTCGAGGACGACCTCGCCCTCGTTCACCTCCACCATGTAGTCCTGGAGGTCACCGCCGCTCTCGTCGCCCCGCCAGATCCGGAACTGACGCTTCCCGCTCATCGGTTGTCCGCCTCTCCAGCGTCGGCAACGAGGGCGTCGAAGTCGGCGATCTCCTCGTCGGTGAGGTACTTGGCCAGCTCGGCCCGGTCGAAGAGGCCGATCAGCTCCGGCCGCATCTTCGGCAGCGGCTTGCGGGTCAGCTGCACTGTGTCGCCGTCCAGCGCGCAGACCAGGTTGACCTGCCGCCACTTCGGCTCCATCGCCGGGTAGTCCTCCCGGGTGTGCCCGCCGCGCGACTCCTGCCGCTCCAGCGCCGCCTTCGCCGTGCACTCCGAGACCACCAGCATGTTGCGCAGGTCCAGCGCGAGGTGCCAGCCCGGGTTGTAGCGTCGGCCGCCGGCCGCGCTCACCTTGGCCACCCGCTCACGCAGCTCGGCGAGCCGGACCAGCGCGTCGGCCAGCTCACCCTCCCGTCGGATGATGCCCACCAGGTCACCCATGACCGCCTGGAGGTCCTGCTGAAGGGTGTACGGGTTCTCGCCGGTGTCCCGTTGCAGCGGCGCGAGGGCGGTCTCCACGGCCGCCTCGACCTCGTTCACCGCCACCTTCGGCCGGGCGGTCAGCCCGTCGGCGTAGCTGGCCGCGTGCCCGCCCGCCCGCTTGCCGAAGACCAGCAGGTCGGACAGGGAGTTACCACCGAGTCGGTTGGAGCCGTGCATGCCACCGGAGACCTCACCGGCGGCGAACAGCCCGCGTACGTGGCCGAAGGCGGCACCCGAATCCGGGTCGACCTCGACGCCGCCCATCACGTAGTGGCAGGTCGGCCCGACCTCCATCGGCTCGGCCGTGATGTCGACGTCGGCCAGCTCCTTGAACTGGTGGTACATCGACGGCAGCCGGCGGCGGATCTCGTCGGCCGAACGTCGGCTCGCGATGTCCAGGAAGACGCCACCGGCGGGGGAACCCCGGCCGGCCTTGACCTCGCTGTTGATGGCGCGAGCCACCTCGTCGCGGGGCAGCAGCTCCGGCGGGCGTCGGTTGTTGTCCGGGTCGGTGTACCAGCGGTCCGCCTCCTCCTCGGTCTCCGCGTACTGCTTGCGGAAGACGTCGGGGACGTAGTCGAACATGAACCGCTTGCCGTCGGAGTTCTTCAGGACGCCGCCGTCACCACGCACCGACTCGGTGACCAGGATGCCCTTCACCGAGGGCGGCCAGACCATGCCGGTCGGGTGGAACTGGAGGAACTCCATGTTGATCAGCGTCGCCCCGGCGCGCAGCGCCAACGCGTGCCCGTCCCCGGTGTACTCCCAGGAGTTCGAGGTGACCTTGTAGGAGCGTCCGACGCCGCCGGTGGCCAACACGACCGCCGGCGCCTCGAAGAGGATGAACTCGCCCGACTCGCGGTAGTAGCCGAACGCGCCGGCCACCCGGTCACCGTCGAGCAGCAGCTCGGTGATGGTCGTCTCGGAGAACACCCTGATCCGGGCGTCGTACGAGCCGAACTCCCGCTGGTCCTCCTGCTGAAGCGAGACGATCTTCTGCTGGAGGGTGCGGATCAGCTCCAGGCCGGTCCGGTCGCCCACGTGCGCCAGGCGCGGGTACTCGTGGCCACCGAAGTTGCGCTGCGAGATCTTGCCGTCCTTGGTGCGGTCGAAGAGCGCACCGTACGTCTCCAGCTCCCAGATCCGCTGCGGCGACTCCTTCGCGTGCAGCTCGGCCATCCGGAAGTTGTTGAGGAACTTGCCGCCGCGCATGGTGTCGCGGAAGTGCACCTGCCAGTTGTCCCGGCTGTTCACATTGCCCATCGCGGCGGCCGCGCCGCCCTCGGCCATCACCGTGTGCGCCTTGCCGAACAGCGACTTGGAGATGATCGCGGTCTTCTTGCCGGCCAGCCGGGCCTCGATCGCCGCGCGCAGACCGGCGCCGCCGGCCCCGATGACGACGACGTCGTAGTGGTGTCGTTCGATGCGAGTGGTTGTGGTCATGTCAGGGGCCCTTTAGTTGATGAACCGCAGGTCGGAGAACCAGCCGGCCGCGAGCGCCATGATGTAGAAATCGGCCAGCGCCAGGGTGCCGAGGGTGATCCAGGCGAGCTGCATGTGCCGGACGTTCAACGCCGAGACGAACGTCCAGGCCTTGTACCGCACCGGGTGCTTGGAGAAGTGCTTGAGCCGGCCGCCGATGATGTGCCGGCAGGAGTGGCAGGAAATCGTGTACGCCCAGAGCATCACCACGTTGAGCAGCAGGATGATGTTGCCCAGCCCGAAGCCGAAGCCCTTCGGCGAGTGGAAGGCGAGGATCGCGTCCCAGGTGTTGATCAGCGAGATGATCGCGGCGGCGTAGAAGAAGTAGCGGTGCAGGTTCTGCCCGAGCAACGGGAAACGGGTCTCACCGCCGTACTCCTTGTGCCCGTCCGGGACGGCGCAGGCCGGCGGCGACAGCCAGAACGACCGGTAGTACGCCTTGCGGTAGTAGTAGCAGGTGAGCCGGAACAGCAGCAGGAACGGCAGGGTCAGCGCGGCGTCCGGGATGATCCACCAGCCGGGCAGGAACCGGCCGAAGTGCGAAGCGCCCTCGATGCACCGCTCCGTGACGCAGGGCGAGTAGAACGGGGTCAGGTAGTGGTAATCCGCGACCCAGTAGAAGTCGTGCATGAACACCCGGACGGTCGCGTACGCGACCCAGGCGCTGAGCCCGATCACGGTGATCAGCGGGGCGAACCACCATCGGTCGGTACGCAACGTCTTCGCCGCGATGGCGGCGCGCGCCCGCGCCCCCCTCGGCCTCGTTGCCGTTGAAGTCATTCGAGTCGTCTCCTCGACGGGCCCGTACGGGCGGGCTGGTCTCTCTCCGGTCGGCACGCGGACCGGCGAACCCGCACCCGCTGCCACGTCATGCGCACACCAACGACCACGCCGGATCGACCGACGCAGCTAAGTGACACACGTTACGCCGATCTCCGCGAGCCGTCCGCGCAAGGGAGTGGTCCGTGTGTCTGGCCTGCGGAAAAGCCCTCGACGCGCCGGTTTGGCGCCCCCGGTCGAGAACATCAGCCGGAGGCTCCTCCGGTGAAGTGCCAGGACGCCAGCCGCAGCGACGGCGCCGCCCACCAGGCACCGTCCACCCGGTCCGGTTGGCGCACCGCTCGCGCCCCCAGCCCGAGCACCGCCCCCGGCCCGAGCGCCCGCGGGTACGACTCGGTGAACCGCAGGTCACGGACCGCCCGGACGACAGTGCCGTCCTCGATCAGCCAGACGCCGTTGCGGGTCAACCCGGTGACGACGAGGCTCTTCGGGTCGAGCACCCGGGTGTACCAGAGGTCGGTGACCAGCAGCCCTCGGCGTACGCCGGCCACCAACGCGGCGGTGTCAGCGTCGACGACAGCCCCGGCCGCCGCGCCGGTGGTGCTCCGGCCCACCGCACTGGCCGGACCCGCCACCGCGCCGGTGAGCCGCAGGTTGCGCGGCATCGGGCCCCAGGTGGCACCGCCCGCGACCGCGTGCCCGGTGGACTCCCCGCCCGCCTCGGCGGCGGTGCGGCGATCGTGCGCCACCGCGCGGGTGGTGCCCGCCTCGACCAGCGTCAGCGCCCGTCGGCCGGTGCCCTCCGCGTCGAAGGGCAACCCGGACCCGCCCAGCGGGTCGTCCACCACTGTCACCGCCCGGTCGAACTGGGCGGCGCCCGGCTCGGCGAACGACTGCCGCTCGGCGTACCGCTTGCCGTTGAAGCCGTAGAAGGACAGGTTCTGCAGGAGGTCCGCCACGGCGGCCGGCTCGAACACCACCTCGTAGTGCCCCGGCGGCAGCTCGACCGGCTCGGCCGCCGCCTGCGCCTTGGCGGCCGCCTGCGCGCCCAACTCGGCGCCGTCGAGGTCGGACAGCCGGTCGGCGCTGCGCCGGGCCACCCCGTCCGCGCCATCGCGGCGGGCGATGCCGTCCATCGCCGCCTCCACCGAGCGCCCGTACGCCGAGTGCCCGGCCGAGTTGGCAAACGCCGACGAGCGGTGCGCGGTGCGGCAGTAACCGGCGGTGCTCAGGCCCCCGGCGGCGGCCACGAACGCCCCCACCCGATCGGCCCGCTGATCCGGCTCGGCGTGCGCGGTGGCCTCGTCGACGGGCGGGGCGGCCGGCGTGGGCATGGGCGGGGTCAGCCCCGGCCAACCCGCGTCGGGCGGGCAGAGCCGCGCCGCGGCCAGGGTGCGCTCCACCAGGGCGGACAACCCGTCGGCGGTGACCACGCTGCCGCCACCGGCAGCCGTCCGTCCGTCGACGTGCACCCGCAGCCGGACCCCGACGGTCGACTCGGAGACGTTCTGGTGGATGCCCGAGTTGGCGAACCGGGTCAGCGCCAGGTCCGCCCGCGTCACCACCGCCTCGGCCTGCGCGGCCGGCCCGCCAAGACGCCGAACCAGCTCCACGACCTGCCCCGCCAGCTCCAATTCGGTCTGGCCACTCATGCCGAGACCCCCACACGGACGTTGCGGAAACGGGCCGGCGCGGCCGGGTGGCCGGTGTGCCCGACCTGGCCGGGTTGGCCCTTGCCGCAGTTGGGCGTCCCCCAGGAGACCGTCTCGCTGGAGAGCATGTCCATCGAACGCCAGAACAGCGGGCCGATCCCGGTGTACGTGGGGTTGCGCAGCATCCGCCCCCGCCGCCCCTTCTTGATCTCCCAGCCGACCTCGCAGCCGAACTGGAAGTTGAGCCGCTTGTCGTCGATCGACCAGGACCGGTTGAGGTCCATCAACACGCCGTCGTCGGTGGCCGCGATGATCTCCTCCAGCGTGTGTGGGCCGGGTTCCAGGCCGACGTTCGTCATCCGCACCATCGGCAGGCGGGCCCACCCGTCGGCTCGTACGCTGCCGCCGTAGTCGAGGCTGGCCATGGCGGCGGAATCCCGGCCGGCGAGCACACCCACCCACCGACCGTCGCGGACCGCGTCCCGCTTGACCGCCGGGGAGCCCTCGTCGTCGAAACCGAAGCTGCCCAGCGCCCCCGGGATCGTCGGGTCGATGGTGATGTTCATCAGCTCCGAGCCGTACCGCAGCGAGCCGAGTTGGGCCAGGTCCAGCCAGGACGTGCCGGCGAACGCCGCCTCCCAGCCGAGGATCCGGTCCAGTTCGATGGCGTGCCCGACCGACTCGTGGATCTGCAGGGCCAACTGCTCGCCGCCGAGGATCAGATCCGTCTCGCCGGCCGGGCAGACCGGCGCGGTGAGCAGCGCCCGGGACTCCTCGGCGATCTGCGCGGCGTGCGCGGCCAGATCCAGCGACTCGACCAGCTCCCACCCCGTGGTGCCGTACTGGCCGCGGTAGCTCGGCCAGGAGCGACGCTGCGTCTCGCCGTCGCCGATCGAGGTGGCCGAGATGCCGCCGCCGCACTCGCGGATGCGCTGGTCGATCCGGTGGCCCTCGCTGGAGACGAACCACTTCGCGGTGTCCCAGATCTGGTACAGGCCCTCGGCCAGGTCAGCGCCGTGCTCGGCCATTGTCCGGGTCGCGTCGACAAGCAGATCGCCCTTGTCCGACAGGGGCACCCCGAGTGGATCGATCTGGCAGCCGGAGGTCCAACTCGCGGTGACCGCCTGGACTGGCACCAGGTCGACCGAGGGGCCCGGCACCCGCGCGCTCGCCATGGCGGTCCGCGTCGCGCGCCGGCCGGCGTCGCGGGCGGCGGCGTCCGACAGATCGGGTACGGCATGGAAGCCCCAACTCGCCCCGACCAACGCTCGGACCCCGAGCCCGATGCTCTCGTCCTGGGTCAGCTCCTCCACGTCACCGTTGCGCGCGGTCATCGACTCGTAGCGGCGGTGCATCACCCGGGCGTCGGCGTACCGGGCGCCCGCGTCGAGGGCGGCCTGGACGGCGGCGGTGGCCGCGTCGAACTCGGTCATGGACCGACCCTAGGCCAGCCGACCGACACCCGTCAGGGGACGAGATCCTCCGGCCGAATGGTGGCCCGCACCGGATCCGTCGCCCCGCCGTTTCGGAACCGCAAGATCGCGCAACATCCTGGTTGTAGTTGTATCGGCGCGTCGGCGATGCCGCTAGATCCTGGTTCGAGCGTGACCTTGGTGGCGGCGGGCGCACCAAACCCCACTCCTACTCTCGGGGGCGGTGTTCGTCGTCAAGATCCGCGCAATATCGGAGATGTTGCTGTCTCCTCGCGTGTCGGCGGCAGCAACATCGGGGAAGTTGCGGAGATCTTGG